>CAIVVZ010000617.1 GCA_903909505.1 uncultured Desulfobacteraceae bacterium | reverse complement strand
TGGGTCATTGATGAAGGACATGTCGTCTATTCAAGCCAAGGGACCATACGAAGGATCGATCACGTGATCCGGGACATCACCGAGGAGAAGAAAGCAATCGATGCCCTCAGGCAAAGCGAGGCCAAATACAAGGATTTCTTCGAATCCACCAGCGACATGGCATTCACTCTCACTGCGGAGGGGGGCTTCATCGATATCAATAACGCCGGCTTGAAACTTCTTGGTTTTAAGAACAAGGCCGAGGCGCTCGCCAGTAATGTGAAGGACTTTTATGTCGACATTTCGGAGCGGACCGGACTCCTCGAAGAAATCTACGGGAAAGGCCATGTCGAAGGCAAGCACGTGAAGTTCAGGAATAAGGCGGGAGAAATCATCGAGGTCGCCATCACCTCACGGGCGAAGATAGATGATGCCGGTAATTTCCTCTGCCACGAGGGCATCGTGCACAACATCAGCGAGGCTTTGGAAGACCAGAGAAACCGGGTGATGCGCAACACAGCCGGCGGCATGTGTCACTATCTCAACACACACCTGATGACCCTTTGCGGATCAAAGGATGACTTGGGTCAGGACTTAAGATCCCTGGATATGCTTATCGAGAAACTCGCCAGTGGGGAAAACTCCCCGGAGATTTTGAAGCAGATGCAAGCGCTGATGGAAGATGTGCGCTTTTTCAATGAAGGCATAAACAAAGCATACGAAAGGATTTCGGAAGTTACCACAGCGTTCAATAAGGCATTTCTCTACAAAGAAGAATCCTATTCCACCAAAACAATTCTTGATATCTTCAAAGCACATGGATACGAAGACAATGATTCTATATGATCATGGCGCGTTTATGCCATCATATCAACACAAGGCCTGAAAAAGAAAAACAGAGGAGGACAGATGATATCGTTAATCGTTATCCTGGTGATTGGGATAGTGGCGGCTTTTTGGGTGATCGGCGCTTATAACGGGCTGGTTCGTGGAAGAAACGAGGTCAAGAGCGCCTGGAGTTCGATTGATGTGCAGCTCAAGCGACGACACGACCTGATTCCCAACCTGATTGAAACGGTCAAGGGCTACGCCGGCCACGAACGGCAGACGCTGGAAGCCGTTGTCAATGCCAGGTGGCAGGCCATCAGCTTTACCGGCAGCGTGGAGGAAAAGGCAAAGGTCGAAAACGCTCTTTCATCCAGCCTGCGTTCGCTTTTTGCCTTGGCCGAGGCCTACCCGCAGCTCAAGGCCAATGAGAACTTCCTTTCCCTTCAGGAAGAACTGGGCGCCACGGAGAACAAGATCGGCTTTGCACGGCAATATTATAATGACACAGCCATGCGGTATAAGAATCGGATTGAAGTTTTTCCGAGTAATCTTATCGCCAATATGTTCGCCTTTCAGCCTGAGGCTTTTTTCCAGGTTGACGCAGCAGAAGAAAAGATAGCCCCGCAGGTGAAATTTTAGTTAAAGGAGGGTTCAATGACTGCAACAATTTATAACATCGGATGGGCAATGGTTTTTGCGGTAGTCGGTGGCGTGGTCGGAATGGGGCTGGTGATTGCGTCTACGCTGATACTTCCAGGGCTCATTGATCGAATGACTCCAAACATCGATGAACAAAAGGAGATCGCCCGGGGAAACACAGCCGTCGGCGAATATTTTGGAAGGGTGGTGGCCGCGGCCATTCTTGGCGTGAGCATTGTTGCGGCTGCCGCAGTATTGGGCGGAATCATCGCCGCGCTGCATTAAGGGGTTTTTGTTTCAGCGTCTGCCGATGGGGAGATTGAGCGTATGAAATGGACTATCGGGCTTTCCGTGTTACTGGCCTTTTTAATCGGACCGGATCCTTCCTGGGCAAGGGGCGGTGGCGGATGCCTCGAAGAAGGAACCCAGGTTTTGACCCCGACGGGTTCGATTGCCATCGAAAGACTTCAGCCGGGCGATCGCGTCATGGGGGTTGCAGCCGGATGCCTGCAAGCAGTGGAAGTCCAGGGGGTTACGGTTGTTCAGCCGGAGAGGATCCTGGTGATTCTGGCAGGCGGTGAAACGTTGAGGGTGACCGAGGAGCATCCCCTCATGATTGCCCCGGGAGAATTTCGCATCGCCAGTCTTCTCCAGATCGGTGATGCGGTTTATCTGGCAAGGGATGGGACAATTTTTGAAACACAAATCCAATCCATCCATACCGCGCCGGCGACACGACCCGCCTTTAACCTGATGGTCAGCCCGGCCGGAACATTTGTCTCCTCCGGTTTCGTTGTTCACAACAAGGGATGTTTTCTGCCCGAGAGCATGGTACTGAAGTCGGATGGAACGCAGCTTCCCATCAGCGCGGTCCAGGCAGGAGAAGAACTGCTGGCCTTTACGCCGGAAGGTCAATTGGTTCGAACAAAGGTTCAATCGGTTCTTCGCCGTACAGTCGATGAATTTATCGTTCTAAAGACAGATCAACAGGTGCTTCGCGTGACGGCGGATCATCCGTTTTACATTGGAGACGGCAGATTCAAGACTCTGGAAGCGCTACGTACCGGAGACCGGATCATTGCCTGGGATGGCCAATCCTTAAGCGGGCAAGGGATTGTTTCCATTGAGACGGTCCGGGAATCAACCGAGGTTTTCAACCTTCAGACAGACTATCCCAACACTTTTTTCATGGACCATCTTGCGGTCCATAACAAAGGAGGGGGCGGCGGCGGATCCAGTCATTCCAGCTCAAGCTCCAGCCACTCCAGCTCGGGAAGCGGAAGCAGCGGTTCTTCCGGGGATTCCGTGATTGCATTTATTGTTTTTTTCTTTTTCATCGCGTTCTTCGTCGTGATCCTTATCATTATGATCAGGAGACCAGACAAAAAACAAAATCTCGACTTCGTCTATGATCGAAAAGCCATCACGCCAAAAGCGGCAAAGACCGAAAAACTCCTCTCCTTTCTCAGCCGCCAGGATTCATCGGTATCTCCGGAGGCTTTGCAACAACTGGTCGAAGCCGCTTTTCGCAAGCTGCAGGAATGCTGGGAGAAACGGGAGTACACCCCCATGGCGCCGCTTCTTATGAAGGATTTGTTCGCTCAGCACTCCGCTCAACTCGAGGGACTGGTCCGCAATCATGAGATTAACCGCATCGAGAACCTCAAGATTAATCAGATTGATCTCGTCCACGTCCGATATACGGAAAAAGCGGACCAACGGGAATTTGCCGCACTGATTACAGCGATGGCTTGCGATTACTACGTGGATGACCGCACCGGGAAATATCTGCGCGGAGATCGGACGCCTGCCAAATTTCAGGAATTCTGGACTTTTCATTTTTCCGATGGGGCCTGGCGTCTCAGGGAAGTTGAACAGGCCGGTGAGTCGGATATGCTGAAAAACGAAAACTTTGCCGAGATGCTGACGGACGATACGATCAAGGGGATTTACGCGGAAGCGGCCGGAAAAATCGGAGCCGCCGGTCCCTGGCTTGAAAAAAGCGTGGGCCAAAAGGCAACGCGCATTGATCGCATGCTGAATTTTCTGGTTCAGACCGACAAACTCTGGGATCGGAATGCGATGCTGGAGCGGGCGCGTCAGGTTTTCATGAATGTTTACCTGGCCAGGGAATCCGGAAACTCTGCTCGGGTGCCGGTTGCCGATCTCTTTCCCGAGGTTGCGGAAAGTCTTCAAAAGCAGCTCAGCCAATGGCAGTCGGAGGGATTACGGGTCGAGTACCGCAATCTTTGTGTGCGCAAGGCCGAGCTGATTCTGGTGCAAAACTTCGCGGATCAATCCAAAGATGAATTCACGGCCCGAATCAGCGCGCATGCCCAGAGAATGCTTCGCAAGGGCGATGCAATCTGGAGCGGTCAGGAAGATGTGACGTCATTTGAAGAATACTGGACTTTCGGCCGCCTGGATGGGGTGTGGAAGCTAAAAGAGTTGCTGCCGACAGCAGGGGGAAAGAAAAAAATAGCAAAAGAGAATGTGGATGAGGACAGCAGCCCGGATCAGCTCCAGTGGTATTACCGTCAGCCCCGGGCCAAATAATACAGAAAAACGCCCGATTTCAGATTCATTTTCTTCTCTGACATCCACCGGGACGAGGAAACTGACGCCGGTGACTTTACCACCAATTCCCTCGTCTTCAACTGCACCCTGAATTATTATCTTGCCGGCGGCAGTGCATTCACTCTGCCTGCCTTTTGCTACGAAAGGAGATTATCATGAGTTGGGGATGGCTGATGAGGGAACTGAGGCATGAGTTCTGAACTGACAGTTCAGTTGCGGGAAAGCGAAACCGTCGAACTCAAGAAAAGCCTGGCGGAACTCAAGCAAGGGCTGATTTCGATGGTCGCCATCCTCAACAAGCACGACTCTGGCGAACTTTGGTTTGGTGTTGCACCGAACGGGCATACTGTCGGCCTGGAAGCCAACGAAAAAACCCTGCGCGATGTCTCACAAGCCATCGGCGCACATATTGAACCGCGTATCTACCCGCATATCGAGCTTGCGCTGCGTGACTGCAAGACTTGTCTGCGCCTTACCTTTTGCGGACATGAGTCACCATATTTTGCATTTGGTCGCGCCTACATGCGGGTGGCTGATGAAGACCGCCAACTCAGTGCCCGCGAACTGGAAAATCTCATCCTCCACAAGAACAAGGAAGCCCTGCGCTGGGATAATATGGCCTGCGAAGCCGGCACGCTATCACTGGACGCGCTCGATACCGCAAAAATCATGCGCTTCGTCGAACTGGCCGAGTTGACATGGGACAGCCCGGAAAACGCCCTGGACAAGCTCGATCTACGCAAGAACGGCCAACTGCTCAATGCCGTCAGGCTGTTCTTTGCTCGGCAGCCACCGCTCCAACTCCGCTGCGCCGTTTTTGCGGCGACCGACAGCGCCACTATTATCGACCGCCACGATTTCGACGGCGACATCCTGGAACTGGTCGATGAAGCGCAAAAATACATTCTCAAGAACATCCACATCGGAATGAGACTGGACGGTCTTTACCGTGTCGACGTGCCAGAAATATCGATGGATGCCCTGCGCGAGGCCATCGTCAACGCTTTTTGCCACCGCGATTACCGCGACCCAGATTACGTCCACATCGCCGTATTCAAAAACCGCGTCGAGATTCGTAGCCCCGGTGGGCTGTATGATGGCCTGACCATTGAAGAAATGCGCCGTGGCAATGTCTCCCGCCGCCGTAACCCACTGATTGCCGACCTCTTCCGCCGTATTCATATGGTCGAAGGCTGGGGGCGCGGCATGCCACTGATACTGAAAAACGCGCCCAACGTCCAGTTCCGCCAGATCGCCGGCCTGTTCATCGCCAGCTTTGAGCGATCGTCTTTCTTTGAGACAGTTGCCCAAAAGACTGTCGATAAGACTGTCGATAAGACTGTCGATAAGCCAGAACTGACCGACAAGGAAGAAGCCTTGTGCGCTTTGGTACACCAGCACGCAAATATCACTCAGAAAAACATGGCAGACCAGCTTGGCCTCACCGAACGAGGTATTCGGTACCTTACCGACAAGCTTCAGAAGCAAGGCGTTCTGCGACGACTCGGCGGCAAAAAGTCCGGATGGTGGGAAATCACTTAATTGCTGCAGTACAATCAAAGGAATGATCACAATTAATTTCAGACACTTTCAAATTCCCGTGCTGGCCTTTGGAAGGGGCTGGCTGGTGGTGGACAAACCCGCCGGCCTGACGGTTCACAACGCGGCCGGCCGGGATCTTTGTTCCCTGACATTGGCCCAAATCCAAAAAGATGCGGCTCTTAAGGGACAGATGGATATGGACCCGGATTTTGGCGT
>CAIVVZ010000616.1 GCA_903909505.1 uncultured Desulfobacteraceae bacterium | reverse complement strand
TGCATAGGCTGCGGAACCTGTGCAGCAGACTGCAATATTTTCTCAATCAAGGTTAAGGATAAGAAGGCGGTTGCCGGTAAATTTTGTCTGGAATGCGGACACTGCACCGCCGTATGCAAACAAAATGCTTTGACTTTGCTTGGCGATTATGATTCCTCTGAAATTCTCGAATGGGATGACGATGCGAAATTCGGCATTAACCCGGATAACCTCTTGAGCTTTGTCAAATTCAGACGAAGCGTCCGTCAATTTACCGATGAACCCGTGAACGATGGGGATATAGCCAAAATACTTGAGATGGGGAGATACACTCAGACCGGTGCGAATTTTCAGCCTTTGCGCTATATCGTTCTGACAAAAGACACACTGAAAGAAATCACGCCGGTTGCGTTAAAGACCCTAGCCGAACTTGACGTCAATAAAGTTGACAAAAAAGCCATGAGGGTGCCTTATCAATATCTAGATTTCCAGACCACCTGGCAGAAATGGCACCAAGCGTATCAGGCGACAAAAAGAGATCTACTTTTCCACGGCGCGCCCAACGCACTTCTTGTCGTCAGTCGCACTTGCAACGAGGTCGACGGCTGCTTCAACATCGGACACATGGAGCTGATGATCAACGCTTTGGGTCTCGGGGCATGCCTAATGGGCTTTGGCACTTTTGCGTTTGATGTGTCGACAGAACTAAAGCAGAGAGTCGGAATAAAAGAGGGCGAATCCGTCATATTTATGCTTGTTTTTGGACACCCCAATGTCAAATATCTTCGGACCGTTAACAGAAGAAAAATAAAGTATGAAAAAATATAAACGCGTGACCGGAGAACAAAGGGCCGTGCCATTGATCTGTCCCCAGCCCAAGCGATGACTTGAAAGCCAAAGTGACCGTGGAGGCCATCCGCTAGGAAAATGGTCGGCATTTATGCGGATCTCAACGAGGAAACGATTAACCAGACTGGCGCAGTTGTCCTGAGCGGCTATGCCAGCGCGCGAATCGATCCGTAATTTCGTTTCGCAATTCTTCGTCCGCTTCGCAGACGACATCAAATGATCGCATGAGGGACATGGCATGATTGAATCAAGACTTTGCAGCAAGATCGGAATCAAATATCCCATTATTCAAGGTGGCATGGGCCCTTTCGGGACCAATAAATTGTGTATTGCCGCCTCCAATGCCGGCGTCCTCGGTCTGATCAGTTCCAGCGGCATGTTCTATAAGAACAGCTCACGGGAGATCTATGAATATTTCTGCCGGACCGGTGGCGCCGATCCCAATTACGATGAAGAGAGAGTCCTGAGAACGATTTTCCAGACCACGCTGAAGCAGACCCGTGCGAAGCAGGGCATCTTCGGCGTTAATGTCCTGGTAGCGGAAGAGATGATGGATATTGCCAAGCAAGTCATTGGCACTGTTATGAAAGCACGTGAGGAAGACCCGGAAATGCGGCAACGTTTCAAGGTCCTCGTGACTTCTGCGGGTGATCCCCTGCCTTGGGCGGAGGCTGTCAAGAAAACCGATCTGATCTGGATGCATGTCGTCCCGTCCGTCAAGGCCGCTCTGCGCTGCA
>CAIVVZ010000615.1 GCA_903909505.1 uncultured Desulfobacteraceae bacterium | reverse complement strand
GGTTTGACAAGTTGCGGTTTCGATTTCCCGAAAAACCGCTTCAGGCCATTCCTGCAGATGAAATCGATACCAGCATTGAACTTAACAAACGCGGGGACAACAGCCATCGCATCACCATCGCCATCCCCCTGTATCAGGGCGGCATGTCGTTCGGGTCGGTCAGCGACAGCACCATGGTGTCCCGTGCCCGAGCCGCCATGCTCTGGGATACATTCGGATGCACCGGCGAGGGGGGATATCCGGAATTTCTCTATCCCTTTGATCAGCAGATGATCACCCAGGTGGCTACCGGGCTTTTCGGCGTCAAGGAAGAAACCATCCAACGGGTGCGCATCGTCGAGTTCAAGTACGCTCAGGGCGCCAAGCCCGGTCTGGGGGGGCATCTTTTGGGAGACAAGGTGACCGAGCGGGTGGCCAAAATGCGTGAAGCTGTCAAGGGCAGCGCGCTTTTTTCCCCATTTCCGTTTCACAGCGTCTATTCCGTGGAAGATCACAAGAAGCACGTGGACTGGATCAAGGCCATGAATCCCAAGGCCCTGGTGTCGGTCAAGGTGTCAACCCCGGCGGATGTGGACATGGTGGCCATCGGCAGTTATTATGCCGGCGCCCACATCGTTCATCTGGATGGCAGCTACGGCGGCACCGGCGCGGCCCCTGACATCGCCAAAAAGAACATTGCCATGCCGATTGAATACGCCATTCCCAAGGTGCATCGTTTTCTGGTGGAAGAAGGCGTGCGCGACAAGGTGACGCTCATTGCCAGCGGCGGCATTCGAACGGCTCACGATGTTCTGAAAGCCATTGCCCTGGGCGCGGACGGCGTGGTGGAGGGGACCGCCGGCATGGTGGCTCTGGAATGCACCCGATGCAGCTCCTGCGAAAGCGGGCGCGGCTGTCCGCGCGGCATCGCCACCACGGATCCGGAGCTGGCCGAGTTGATCACGGTGGACTGGGGCGCCCAGCGGGTTTACAACCTGTATGCATCCTGGCGCAAACAGATCGTTGGGGTCCTTCAGCAGCTCGGCATGCGCAGCATTCGCGAACTGGTGGGCAGAACCGATTGCCTGCGCCATCTGGATTATAACTGAAACAGTTTAAACATATGCATTCTTATTGGAGAAGGTCAATGAGTACAACCAGCAAAATACTTTCCGCTGCTGAAAGGATACTGGCTTCCCGGGAGCGGCTGATCCGGGAATATCCCCCGCTTTCCGGCGTCAAAGTGGAAGAAGAAGGGGGCTGCGGGGTCACGGGTTTTGCCTGCTCCATCCCCGTGGGCGGCAAGCATATTTTTGAGCCTTCCAAACAGATGCACAATCGCGGTAACGGCAAGGGCGGCGGCATTGCCGCGGTCGGGTTTGTGCCGGAAGCCCTGGGGGTGACACCGGAAATCCTGGACAGCCATTACATGCTTCAGGTAGCCCTGATCGATCCCGGAGACAAGGCGGCCGCAAAGGCGGTGGAAGACCAATTCATTCTTCCCTGGCTGGACATCGCCAAATCGGAAAAAATTCCCACGGTGGCGGACTATCGCGACATTCCCGGCCTTGAAGTGCGGCCACCGGATGTGATGCGCTATTTCGTCCGGGTGAAAAAAGACGTGCTGCGTGATTTTACAACAAAAAACCATTTCGAGCACCTGAAGCCGGGTCGGGCCGAAGACGAATTCATGTGTCAGAACGCATTCAAGCTCAATTCCCGGTTTTATTCCACGCTGGGGGACAAAAAGGCCTTTGTCATGTCCCACGGCAAGAATATGATGATTTTAAAGATCGTGGGATTTGCGGAACTGGTGGCCAGCTATTATCAACTGGAAGACTTTAAATCCCATATCTGGATTGCCCATCAGCGGTATCCGACCAAGGGCCGCGTCTGGCATCCGGGCGGAGCGCACCCGTTCAGCGGCATGCATGAAGCCCTGGTTCACAACGGGGATTTCGCCAATTACCATTCGGTCTGTGAATACCTGAAGCAGCGTAACTTCCTTCCCCTGTTTCACACGGATACGGAAGCCTCGGTGCTGATGCTGGATCTGCTGAACCGGGTATATGAATATCCCCTGGAATATATCATCGAAGCCCTGGCGCCCACAACCGAAGCGGATTTCGATCAGCTTCCGCCGGACAAGCAAAAGATTTACCGGGCCATTCAGGCAGCCCACATTCATGGGTCGCCGGACGGCCCCTGGTTTTTCATCATTGCCAGAAATGACCCATATCAGAAGCTGTTTCAATTGATCGGCATTACCGATACGGCCATGTTGCGGCCTCAGGTGTTTGCGCTCCAGGACGGAGAGGTCCAGATCGGACTGGTGTGCTCGGAAAAACAGGCCATCGACGCCACGCTCGACAGCCTGGCCAAGGAAGATCCGCGCTTTTGTCCGGTGTGCGACAAGTACTGGAACGCTCGCGGCGGCAGCCACACGGATGGCGGCACCTTTGTCTTTACCGTCAAGCCGGAAGATGGCGCCATGCGCCTGACCTGTTCCGATAAATTCGGAAACGTTCTGACCATGGCTGAAAACCAGAAATGCTGCGATGCGACAGCAGCGGTTATCGCGCCGTCACAGGAAGCGGAAATCCGCCGCAACCTGTCCCTTCAGTTCAGTCAGGGCCGGATTGATGAAATGTTCGCGTATCTGGCCGGCGATATTCCGGTCTGGGATTACAACACCTTTCGCTGGGCCTGCGCAGAGCTTGTTCGGGCAGCCGGCAGCAGCGATACGGACAAGGCCGTGGCCATCGAAGTCCTGACGCTTTTAAATGACCGCAGATTTCCCACGGGCGACAAGAAGCGCGCCTGGGTCCTGTGGATCGTTCGCGGCAGCCTGCGTGAAATTTTCGCCGCTACCCCGGATTTAAAACAGCCGGCCGGCGGACGGTATCGTTACATTGATTTCAAAACCCGGGAATTATTGCGGCCGCCCCAGGCCGCTGAGGAAATTCTGGTGGTGTATACCCGGGAATTTGAGCCCGAAGGCGACGACTGTGATGCGCGCCTGCTCTGCGAAGCCTATTTCAGGGGCTGGAAACGCTTCATCGTTTACGGTTACCGGGGCCAGCGTTTTACCGGAAACGGCTTCGGTCCGAACACCCAGGATGTGCGCATCGATGTTTACGGCAGTTCCGGAGACTATCTGGCTTCCGGCATTGACGGCATGGAAATCTATGTTCACGGCAATGCCCAGGATCAGCTCGGTCAGATCTTGAAGGACGGAAAACTGACGGTGTTCGGGGATGTGGGCCAGACCTTCATGTACGGCGCCAAGGGCGGCGC
>CAIVVZ010000614.1 GCA_903909505.1 uncultured Desulfobacteraceae bacterium | reverse complement strand
CTTTGGATTTGCCGAATGCTCTCGATGGCCCTTTCCAAAGTACCTGCCATGAGTTGATGCATCTCTTCCGGTTCATCACCTTCCACAAAGTAAGGCGTCCAGCCGTAGCCACGGAGCAACTGGTCCAATTCCTCATGTGTGATGCGGGCCAGCACGGTTGGGTTGGCTATTTTATAACCGTTGAGATGCAGGACAGGCAGCACGGCGCCATCGGTAATCGGACTCAGAAATTTGTTGGAGTGCCATGCCGTGGCCAACGGTCCTGTTTCCGCTTCGCCGTCACCGATAACACAGGCAACGACCAGTTCCGGATTGTCGAACACAGCCCCGAAGGCATGGCTAAGCGAATACCCCAGCTCGCCCCCCTCGTGAATCGACCCTGGACATTCCGGTGAGACATGGCTGGGAATTCCCCCGGGAAAGGAGAACTGGGTGAACAGTTTTTTCAGTCCGGCCTCATCCTGGGTGATATTTGGATATACTTCGCTGTAAGTGCCTTCAAGATACGTGTTGGCCACAAGCGCGGGGCCGCCGTGGCCGGGACCGGAAATGTAAATCATATCCAGGTCATATTTTTTGATGACCCGGTTCAGATGCACGTAGATGAAGTTCTGCCCCGGCGTTGTCCCCCAATGCCCGAGCAGATTCGGTTTCACGTGAGACAGTTGGAGCGGTTCCCGGAGCAACGGATTGTCGTACAGGTAAATCTGGCCGATCGACAGATAATTGGCGGCGCGCCAGTAGGCATCCATTTTGTGGAGCAGTTCCGGGGAAAGCGTTGTTGTCTTCATGATTCAATTCTCCTTTTTTAATTCAATGTCAAACAAGCGGCACACCGACTTGGCTTTGAACCATCGGGGAGTTCAAAGACAAACCAATCAGGCTGATACAGCTTCTTTCATGATTTTAACAATTGTGGCTTCCACTTCCTGCGCCACCTTTTCCAGTTGCGGCACGTTGAATATCGCCAGAAGATTGGTTGGCTTCAAAGTCGCCAGTATAGTTTTACCGTTCTCCTCGTAAATGGAGATCCGGCATGGCAGCGCGGTGGAGACGCTCATGTTTTCATCAAGCACTTTCTTGGCCTGTTGCGGCTGACAAACTTCGAAGATCAGACATTCATGGGCAAACGCCACGCCTTTCTTCATCATGTTTCCTTGAGGTTGTGAGCTTGCATAACGCCAAAGTGATTGGCCTGAACCGAGACCTGCAGGATTATCACCAGGATGCCGACTACCGTCCAGACCCACATCCCTCCACCGGTCCATCCACCCATCCACCGGTTTGGTTCATCATAAAGCCCCCTTCGTTGCGCTAAGATCGGCTCAACTGCATGACTCCCTTTAAAGATTCGGCATTGAGATGTTTCGTTAATTCGTTAAAATTATTATTGATTGTGCTGACGTGCCGGTGGAGTGGCTTTTTTGGCTTTATTTTTTTTTCCGGCTTTACATCCGAATCTCAGATAACAGATCCCATATCCATCATACTTTTCATCATGGGAGAGTCCATCATGCCCTGTGATTCACCCTTTTTTGTAGATTAACAACGTCATTTATCGATCTCCATAATATCGGAAAAGATTAGCTATTTATGCACCAAGTTCGCTCTTTCTGCGTATTATTGTAAAATAAGATATTCGCAGTATCTTTTAGAATCCATCACTAAATAAGAATTACAAATAGAGCCCCTTGGCAGGATATCTTGCTCATTCTCAAATCCGACTTTTTAATATTTGCATTCTTTGTGCCAAATTTTTAGCACTCAGTATTATGTGACCCATCATTTTGATTTTTATAAATAATTTGATAAAAATAACTTTTACAATGATGTCATTAATAGGCAGACAAAATATGTCATATTTAACCAGTGGTCATATATGACTTTTTTTCGGCATCTTTGGAATTTTGGACGGATAAACGCCTGTACCTGTAATCGGGAAAGCGTTTGAAGTCGGGATAGTAAAAGGTAAATTCCCGAAATAATATGCGCGAGGGTACCCATTCCATGAATAAGACCGTTGCCCAGATAACGCTGTTGCTCCTGCTGTTGGCCTTCCGTGTCATGGCTGTTGTACTGATGTGAGAAGTGCTTCAACTCCCATTCGGTCCGACAAATGACAATCTTCACCAAAAAGGATCTGCATTTACACTGGACTGGTTCATCCCAGCCGGCACCTATATCGAAAGTGCCATGACCATTCAGGATGTCATCACTATCCGCCTCCAACAGGAAACTTCCACTTTCAAAACCACTCTCCAATCCCTTTCTGAATTAATTCCCTTCCGGTATCGACTGCTTCTTGATTTGGTGCAGTTTTCCTTCTGGGCATTCCTGTGGATGACTTTTTTCAGGGTATTCACGTTCATGGGGTATGGCAGGGCGCTGCGGACCAGCCTTCTCATGGGCGGTATTATGTATAATTTCATGCCGGATTTTTCACCAGGAAAGATGGACGATGCTGTTTTTCTATGTATTCCGATTCTGATCATTCTGGTTCGGGGATACTTTTACCGAAAAAACCGGTAAATTATGAAATGATGGCTGTGAAAAAATCTACGTATTGTGTTGTGTTACAAACTTCCAAAAAAATGTTTCATTTTAAAGGGGTTAGCAACTTAATAAACATTCGTGTTTTCAAAATGAACACTGGTAGCGATTGGTTACATGCCATCTTGCTTTCTCCATATCATCCTCCCACGGACAAGACGCTTCCGGGCCTTTGCCAACCGTCGGGCTACATATTTCTCATGGCTTGCATTGCCGCGTTGGTTATTGATATGGTTAGCTTGATCAACAATCTGGAACTCAGAAAGTATGTAGATGATACCTGGTGATACTTTTCCACCAGGCGCCCATGATTGCAATCGTTGTTCATCAACCCGGATAGGCAGATCGACAACGAATTTGATTGTCCGGAATGCATTGCTCGTATTTGCATCTGCCAGCGGACGCATTTCATCCTCGAACTCAAGTTTTATCTGGAAATTCGGTATCAGCCGTGAAATACTGGGGTTGTGTCGGACAAAGTCCGGAAAATCAAAGACTGTGTTGCGACTTTCACCTGGAACCGTGTAGTTAAAGGGGAAAAGGTGCTGACTTAAATATGCGACCATCGGGATGATATCTTTTATCGTTTTCGTAACGATGCGGAAACGGATCATATCGAATACACGAGCCCTGATCGCCTGTCTTTGGCCGATGAATTTTGTGATAAGGGAATCGTGTGATTTTTGACTACTGATGAACTCAATAATTGGAAACCCAAGTTCTTTCATGTCCCTGGCAACGCGCATTGCCTTTTCCTCAACCAGACGATAAAGTTCCTGGTCCGATACAGCGAGTTTAGAACGCAGCTCAAGCGCATCAACGTGATGGATAATATGCATGAGTTTCAATACCATACATGACTGAGGTCGTAGATACCGGTCTTGCCCTGCAGCAAGCAGCATCAGATCACTCATTCTATCCACGTTGACTATTTCAGGAGCGAAGGTGAACTCGAAATTGCGTTCCAGGTAGTCGATTGCACGTTGGCGGATATCTGCCATGCGGGCAACATCACCTGGATCATCTGAATAAATCTCATTAGCTCGCAGGATCGCATTGCACTCATCAACTGACGAGATATTGAGCCGCCTCCAGTCGATCGCTGCACCACCGCGCAGGACAAGACGCACCCGCTCAATCTCTCCAAGATTGAATTCCTTTAGCATAAATATTATTTCTCCGGAACTCCCATCGATTTACGATTTAATCCTTCTGCATCAGCGCTTCATAGATGGGTTTGTCTTTAAAATACTCCGGGATGCTATAGGAAATGATTGAGACAATCATCAGCGGCAGCAACAGATCGTAGGCGCCTGTCATTTCCAGTATCAGGATGGTTCCGGTGACGGGGGCACGGACAATGGCCGAAAAATATCCCGCCATTCCCAAAACCCCCCAGACAGTAAAATCAAAACCGGCATTCGGATAAATGCCGAGCACGGCAAATCCGAAAAATGAGCCGATCAACGCACCGAGCAGCAAAAGGGGGGCAAATATGCCGCCGGGCGCGCCCGTACTGTAGCTGACCATGGTCAGGATAAATCTCAGGATGAAATACATCAGGAGCTGATAAGGTAAAAGTGTGTTTTTAAGTACATTTTCAACGAGATCCATTCCCGTTCCCAGGGATTCAGGCAGCATCATCCCTATCAATCCAAAACTGATGCCAAGACCGACAGCCAGCAGCATTTTTTTATAAAAAGTGAGGCGATGTACGTAAATAGATCCGCCAAGCAGAGATTTGTTGAACAAAAGGCCCAGAAAACCCAGTAAAACCCCCAG
>CAIVVZ010000613.1 GCA_903909505.1 uncultured Desulfobacteraceae bacterium | reverse complement strand
GGTCAAGGTGCTTCAGGACATGCCCAGAAAATCCGACGGCGCGCCTGAAAAAGACAAGGCGGTTGCACCGTCCATCCTGTCCGAAAAAGTTAAGATTAACGCTGACAAGGCAACCAACAGTCTGGTCATCATGGCTGAAAAAAGCGAATACGCGGCTCTGGAAGAGATCATTCGGCTGCTCGATATTCCCAGGGCCATGGTTTATATTGAATGCCTGATCATGGAAGTGAATGTGAACAAGGATTTTAATATCGGAACCGAATGGATATCCATGGGGACAACCAGTATCGACGGCAGATCGGCAGCTTTCGGCGGCGGATTCAGCGGCGCCGGCGCCTATCCCAATGTTACGGGGATGATCTCCCCCACGATACCTGGCGGCGTTGGAACCCTGCCGACCGGATTTTCACTGGGAATTCTGAGCGAAACCCTGAATATCGGCGGCATTCAGTTTCCGGGCCTTGGTGCCGTTGTTCAGGCATATAAAAAAGACAAGGATGTCAACATCCTGTCAACGCCCCAGATTCTGACCACGGATAACGAAGAAGCCGCGATTATGGTCGGGAAAAACGTTCCCTATCAGACCAAATCCGGCTCCACCGGAACCCTTGAATCCTTCAACACCTATGAATACCGGGATGTCGGCATCACCCTGAAAATCACCCCTCAGATCAGCAGGGACCGGCTGGTCCGCCTGAATATCACACAGGAAGTGACCAAGCTGGATCAAACCGGCTCAATTGCCATCACGAATGATAGCATCAATCGGCCAACCACACTGAAACGCACCATCTCCACAACCGTTCTGGTTCAAGACAACAACACGGTGGTGATCGGTGGGCTGATCGATGACAGCCTGTCCATGACCGAATACAAGGTGCCCTGTATCGGCGATGTTCCGGGCATGGGATGGCTTTTTAAATCCCGTTCGAAAAACCGGGAAAAAACCAATCTCTTTGTGTTTATGACACCCCATGTGATCAGCCATCCGCAGGAAGGTGAAGCGATTTACCGTTCCAAGCAGGACCAGATGGACCGGATACGGAAAAAGGCCGAGAGCGACAGCCCCGAGTCCGTCAAGGACTGAAAATGCCCATGAACCAATCCTTCGAGCAGATACTCATTCGCCGCTGTGGCATCACCGAGACTGTCTGGCAGGAAGCTGAAAAACTTGCCGACACCCGGAACGTCAGCGTCTGTGATATCCTCATTCATAAAAAACTGGTTTCCGAACTCCAGTTTCTGGAATGCGCCGGCGAGTGTTATGATATTCCGGTATGGCCGGATCTTCCCATTTCCCAGGATACGCTCTTTGGCGGCGAGGCCCTTTCCCGAAGGATTCCCATCCAGTTTCTGAAAAACCATGTCTTGGTGCCACTGAAGTTCAGGGCGGAAGCTGCGCTGAAAACTTTGGATGCGGAGGGCTCCGATCATCAAGTGGTGATCGCGGTCCATGATCCATCCGTCTTTCAGCCGGTTGATGACTTGATCAAGCTTCTGGGAATCCGCGAGTTCAAACTGGTTCTATCCCCGCGGGCTGTGATTCTGTCGGCCATTACCCTCAGTTACGACCGGAATCTGGATTCCGACGAAGACCTGGTTCAGACCCTGGAAGACGATCCCTCCGGGCAGATCCAGGACCTGGAAGTGACTGCGGATCTTCTGGATGACACCAGCGAGGCGCCCATTATCCGGCTGGTGAATCAGATCATTACCCGGTCCATTCGCGCTCGGGCCAGCGATATTCACATCGAGCCTTACCAGGACAGCCTGAAAATCAGGTATCGGGTGGACGGCATTCTCTATGACCTGCTCACGCCGCCAAAGTGGATGCAGCCGGCGCTCATCTCCCGTATCAAGGTGATGTCTAGGCTCGATATTGCGGAAAAGCGTCTTCCTCAGGACGGGCGACTGAACATCCGGATCGGCAACCAGGAAATCGATATCCGGGTCTCAACCATTCCCACAGCCTTCGGGGAACGGCTGGTGTTGAGGCTCCTGAACAAATCCGGGTCCCTGCTGACATTGACCGAGCTGGGCATTTCGCCGCCGCAGCGGGAACTTCTGGAAAAAGTGACGGCCTTCCCCAACGGTATTTTTCTGATTACCGGACCAACGGGAAGCGGAAAAACAACGACCCTTTACGCCGTCCTGTCAGCGATCAACAAGCCGGCCATCAACATCATCACCATTGAAGATCCGGTGGAGTACCAGTTGAAGGGCATCAGCCAGATTCAGGTCAATCCTAAAATCGATCTGACGTTTGCAAGGGGTCTGCGCTCCATTGTTCGTCAGGATCCGGACGTGATTCTGGTGGGCGAGATCCGGGACAAGGAAACCGCTGATATTGCGGTTCAATCCGCTCTGACCGGGCACCTGGTGTTTTCAACCCTGCATACCAACGATGCGGCCAGCGCCATTACCCGGCTGGTGGATATCGGCGTGGAACCTTTTCTGATCTCATCGTCGGTGATTGCCGTGGCCGCTCAGCGTCTGATCCGGGTCCTGTGCGAGCACTGCAAGGAGTCTTATATCCCCACGGAAACGGTTTTAAACAGCATGGGGCTGACTCTGGATCTGCTCAAGGGGCCTGTTTACCAGGCGAAAGGCTGCCCTGCCTGTTTTCATACCGGATACCGGGGGAGGACCAGCATTTTCGAGATGATGGTAATGGACAGCGGGCTGAAAAACCTGATCCTTAAAACCTATGATTCCAGCCGCATCAAGCAGGAAGCCCTCAGAAAACATATGATCACCCTGGGAGAAGACGGTGTTGAAAAGGTGCTCAGCGGCATCACAACCTTTGAGGAAGTCCTTCGGGTCACTCAGAGTATTGCCTGATAAATGGAATCGAGTAGAGTAACAAATGAGGTTTTAATGGTTTTTAATGTGCTGCGATTTCGACCCGGTATTTTGAAAATGAAAGCACTTTTATATCTGGTGGTCGTCTGCTGGTTTCTGGCGCTCCCAATATCTGCGCCGGCCCACGATCCGGATCCATCCGAGGATGGACCGAATCAGGAATCGTCGCTCTTTTTATTTCCCATTTCTTTTTACCAGAAAATCATTTCTCCGGCGGTCGGCAACCGGTGCCAGATGAGTCCATCCTGTTCGGCCTACAGCAAGGAAGCCTTTCAAACCCACGGCTTTTTCCTGGGCTGGATCATGACCTGCGACCGTCTGATGCGCTGCGGCCGGGATGAAACCGACCTGTCCCCCCAGGTATGGACCCCCGAAGGCCATCTGACCTTAGACCCTCTTTCCGCGAATGATTCCTGGGTGAAATAATTCTTCCAATCCGCTTTAGTAGCGTCGAGTATTATTCGTTTTCTTTGTCAGTGCCTTTACCGTCCATTCCGGCTGTTTCCCGGCAGCTCAAAAAATTGAGGGCCTTCATGGTCATTACAATATCGTGATGCTGGTTCAGCACCTGAATATCCGAGCGGATGATCCCCCGGTCCGGCTTGGAACGGGAGCGGTTGGCTTCGATGACCGTCACGCGAAGCGATAGCACATCGCCGGGGTACACCGGCTTAATCCAGCGCAATTCATCCACCCCCGGGGAGCCCAGACTTGCAACATGGGAAAGATAGTGATCGACAAAAAGTCGCATCATCAAGGCCGCCGTGTGCCAGCCGCTGGCGATCATCCCGCCGTATATCGAGAGCTTCCCGGCTTCCGGGTCCGTGTGAAAGGGTTGGGGATCAAACTGCTTTGCAAAGGCAATCACCTCATCCGCTTCCACCTTTATGGAGCCGAACTCGTGACTTTTTCCGATAATGTAATCCTCAAAATAACGCTGATCAACAGGGGGGGTGAAGATGTCGGGGTTCATAGGGATCCTTGTTCCGGCTTTGTGTAATAAGTGTTGACTGTTTTCAATGCAAGGCCGATGCTCTGAAAACTTTTATGAATTATGGACTTGATGGCGCCGGAGAAGGGATTGGGTTTTCCCGCGGGTCGATGATGCGATTTTTCCAGGCGGGATTCAGTGACAGGATGGCCCGCGCCTCATCCGGGGAGGCAATCTCTCTGCCGATCTCCCTGGCTATAGCCGTCACTTTTTCCACCAGCCGGGCATTTGAGGCCGGTTGACCGTCCGGCATGAAGAGATTGTCTTCAAGCCCTACCCGAACATGTCCGCCCATGGCAATGGCCATGGCTGCAAGGGGAATTTCCGTTTTCCCGATTCCGGTTGCCGTCCAGGTGGATTCCGGCGGAATGCTGTCAGACAGGAACACCAGATTACGGGCAGACCCGGACATGGAGCCGGGCGCGCCCAACACGAAATTAAAATGCAGGGGCGGTATCAAAAGCCCCTTTTTTTGCAGAAATAAGGCATTGCTGATCATGCCGGTTTCAAAAACCTCGATTTCCGGCTTTACTTGAGTCTGGTGATAAACGGTTGCCAGAAAATCAATGAACTGGGGAGAATTCTCATAAATCATGCCCGGCAGGTTGTTGGACCCGGTGGTAAAAGATCCCATTTCCGGCAGAAGTTTGACCGGATTGGCGCGGTCTTCCCAATTTTTGCCCGCCCTGCCCCCGGTGGACAACTGAACAATTACATCCGCTGAAACCGCCTTGATGTGCTGAACAATATCCATGAAAACAGAAGGGCTCAGCGTGGGTTTTTCTAAAATATCCCTTGCATGAACATGAAACAGGCTGGCGCCGGCATTGGCACAGCGGCTGACATCCTTTGCGATTTCTTCGGGGGTCACCGGCAGATTCGCATTCAATTCACGGGTCGGAACATTTCCGGTAAGCGCTACGGTAATAATCAGTTTCTGCACATCCAGTCTCCTGAATAAGAAGAGTTCCTGCCTGGTACAAAGATGACGCAGCGTCATCAAAAATGCCAAGACTCCAAAATAAGTATGGTATCCTTATCATATTGTTGATAATAAGGCAATTTGGAGCGAATGGCTGGCCTTTTTATTTTTCCTGCGAACCGATAACCAGCGCTTTTTGAAGGCATGGTGTGATGATTAAAAACCGTTACTGTGTTTTACCATCAATTCTTTTTTTCCTTTTCTCTCTTCTGTTCATAGGATATGCCCATGCGGGGAATCAGGTGATACTGGATGCGGACCAGCAGTACCAGTATGCGGAAATTTGCTTTGCCCGTGGGGATTATGAAACCGCAACCGGGGAATACAAACGTTTTATGCATTTTTTCCCGGAGGATATGCGGGTGGAAAAAGCCATGTTTGCCATTGCAATGTCCGATTATCACAGGGAGCGTTTTCAGGAAGCCATCGCGGCCTTCACCGAAACCGAAAATCGCTTCCCGGATACGCCATTGTCCATCCGTGCCGCCTTCATGATTTCCAACTGCTACCTGCGACTGAAGGACACGGGAAATGCGATCATCACCCTTCACAACCTGCTGGCGCGGACCGATGATGCCGATGTCCGGGATGAAGCCCATGATGCGATGGGTTGGATTTATATCGAACGGGGAGAATTTGAAAAGGCAAGGTCGGTTTTTCAGAAAATCAATCTGAAGAATCAGACCCGGTATGTCGTGGATATGCTCTCGGAAGAGCTGGAAAAAGACGTGTTGATTCCCCGGAAAAATCCCCGGGCGGCAGGATTTTTGTCCATTCTGCCGGGAGGTGGGTTTCTTTACTGCGAGCGCTATCAAGACGCCCTGGTAGCATTTCTGCTGAACGGAGCCCTGATCCTGGCCTCGTGGGAGGCCTTTGATCAGGGAAACCCCGCGCTTGGGGGCGTTATAGCCGCGGTTGAATTCGGATTTTATGCGGGAAATATTTACGGCGGCATTGCAAGCGCCCATAAATTCAATGATCGAAAAGCACTCGGCTTTATTGAATCGTTGAAAGAAAAAGCCAAACTTGGTGTTTCAGGCGCCAGAGGCGGTCTTGAGCTTTCTGTACAAATTCCTTTCTAAAACCAGAATATCTGACGTCTGAATTCGGAAACCCGTTCTTACAGGTTCATTCGTTTAAAGACCGTTTCCGGAATATTTCGAATGATTCCCATGATCCAGCGCCAGAACCATCCCGTGTAAACAATGTCTTTGCCGCTTTGGTATGCCCGGTACACATCTTCGGCAACCTGCTCCGACTCGATCATCAGCAGTTTCGGCAGGTTCATTCCCGCTGTCATCCGGGTCCGGACAAAGCCGGGAAGAACGGTCATCACCCGGACATGGCTGGGATACAGGCGGTTTCGAAGACCGCTGAGAAACGTGGTCAAGGCACTTTTGGCCGCTCCGTAAAGGTAATTGCTCTGCCGGCCGCGCTCTCCGGCCACGGAGCTGACCCCGATAATCAGCCCCCTGCCTTTGGCTTCAAAATCGGCGGCGATGATTTCAAGGATGCTGACCGGTCCCAGAAAATTGGTTTCAATGATTTTTCGGGTCTCAGTAAAATCCTTTTGGGCCAGACCCTGATTTCCCAGGTAACCGGCGGTAAAGACCACGGCATCCGGTTTTGGGTCCAGGCTGCGATAAAAATCCGGATGTCCGGCGTAATCTATTGCATCAAAACTTACAGCCCTGGCGTTGACCTGATAGCGGGTTTGAATATCCAGGGCTTTTTTCTCCAGAAGCTCCAGGCTCCGGGATGCCAGGCAAATATACGCGCCTTCTGCCTTGGCAAATTGATGGGCAATGGCAATGCCGATGTCTGAACCGGCTCCCAAAATCAACAACTGCATGAGTTATATCTCCAATCGTCTGGATTGTAATGAGTTAAACCGGGTGGTTGCACCATAATGACGCCGGATTTCCCTGAATTTTTCAAGGCCTGGGTAGCTTTTCTGAAATGTTTCCGGTTTCATGCGGACATCTTTTGACAGGTATATCCTGCCGGCATGATCCAGAACAATCCGGTCCAGCTCGTCCAGAAACGGCAGGAGGCGGCTGGCCATCTTGAAATCCAGGGCCAGGGTAAACCCTTTGAGGGGAAACGACAGATAATTCTCGTTTGCCGGGCCAAACAGCTTTAAAACCGCCAGGAACGACCCCATGCCGGAACGGGCAATACGGGTCAAAATGGCTTTCAGGCCTGCATGACTGGATTCCAGCGGCAGAACCATCTGGTACTGGGTAAAGCCGTTCTTGCCGTACATCCGGTTCCACTGCAGGATGGCATCCAGGGGATAGAAAAACGTATTCAGAGAAACCGTATTCGAAATATGCCGCCGCCGTGTTTTGGCATAGTAGAGGGCATTGAACAGGGAGACCGAATAGGGATTCAGGCAGATTCCCGGGACATCGAAGGGAATGGAGTGACTGCGAATTTCCGGCAGGCGAAGCCGGCCAGACTGTGCATGTTCGCCGACCATCAGAAGGGATCTTCCCATCTCTTTTCCCTGAGACAGACAGTCGATCCAGGCAACCGAATAGGCCAGGAGATGATACTGGCTGAAGGCATCGATTGTTTCCGAAAGATTTCTGCACTTGATGATTTCCTGATCAATGAAGGCGCTTTGTACCGGCTGGAGTTGTAATGTCGCGGAAAGAATGACCCCGGTCAGCCCCATGCCGCCGCAGGTTGCCAGAAACAGATCCCGGTGGGTCTGAGGGGAGCAGGTAATGATCTGGCCGCTCGGGACGAGAACATCCATGCCGATCACCGATGTGCTGAAGCATCCGGCCTTATGGTGATTCTTTCCGTGAACATCGCTGGCAATGGCGCCGCCGACCGTGATGAATTTGGTTCCGGGTGTCACGGATAGAAACCAACCACGGGGTAAAAAAACGTCTATCAGATCAGAGAGGCTTACCCCGCTTTCACAGACCGCGATCCCGGTATCCGGGTCAAAGCTCAGGATGGCATTCAGCCGACGGGTCAAAACCACATTCCGGCTGAGGCTGCTGTCTCCGTAGCTTCTGCCCATCGCGTGAACGATGAAGTCTCCGGTTTCCTGCTGAAACAGCGGGAGAATCTCTTCCGGGAGTTCAACCTCGTATCCCGAGGCGTGAATCCGGGGCGTTCTGCCCCAGCCGGAAATGAAAACAGGTAATGCGGGTCTTGTCATAATGTCACCGGGTAAGGGCAGTAGGTGAGAATTGAAAACGGATGCATGGGGATGACCTTAACCTTTGACAACCGCGATGGGACGCAGCCTGGCCACTTTTCGGGAAATACCGGCGCCGTGAACCGCATCCACCACCTGGGAGATATCTTTATAAGCATCGGGCATTTCCTCTGACAGTGTGGACCTTCCGGTCCACCGCACCAGAATGCCCTTGTCTTCCAGCTCCCGGTGGATGGATCGCCCCTTGCCGGCCTTCTGGGCCGCGGTTCGGCTCAGGACCCGGCCCGCGCCGTGGCAGGTGGATCCAAAGGTCTCCGTCATGGCCCTATCAGTTCCCGCCAGAACGTAGGAGGCGGTTCCCATGTCTCCGGGCACGATGACGGGCTGGCCAATGTGGCGATAATTCCCGCGAAGGGAAGGATGCCCCGGCGGAAAAGAGCGGGTGGCGCCTTTACGGTGAACGCAGACGGTCTGGGTTTTGCCGCCGATTTCATGCACTTCTTTTTTGGCGATATTGTGGCAGACATCATAGATCAGGCGAAACCCCAGGTTTTTCGGCCCGATTCCCAGAACATTTTCAATGATTCTTCGGCTGTGGTGCATCAGAACCTGACGGTTTGCCCAGGCGTAGTTGGCGGC
>CAIVVZ010000612.1 GCA_903909505.1 uncultured Desulfobacteraceae bacterium | reverse complement strand
GCCAACACCACCATTAATCAAACCGGACAGGCCATTGAGGGCGTTGCCCTGATCATGGCGGTTTATCTTATTTTCAGCCTTGTTACATCGGCATTTATGAACTGGTACAATAAAAAAATCGCACTGATCGAAAGATGATTTTTTCACTGACAACAATCCGTCAAATCTGGCAGGTCATCTGTTTTAAAATATTCGAATATCCTGATGCTGAATTAGAACTCCTTACTCTTTTTATATAAAGATTTCCACCATGAGGCATTCACCCATATCTTCGGATATTCCGATAGACGACATCAAGCCCCCTTTAACCAGCATTGGGGTTATCGGATGGATCAAATCGAATCTGTTTAACGGCGTATTTAATTCGGTACTGACCATTCTTACGCTTTTTTTCCTGTGCAAAATTCTTCCGCCGCTGATACAGTGGATTTTTATAGACAGCCTGTGGACAGCCACTTCCGTGGAATGCCGATCCGTAAATGGTGCTTGCTGGTCTGTCGTTTCTGCAAATTATCGCTTTATCCTGTTCGGGTTTTTCCCTCATGAGATGCAGTGGCGGCCCCTATTGGCAATGATTCTTCTGATCAGTCTGCTGCTGATCAGCCGCAATCGCAAGTTCTGGAAACCGTTTCTTCTGTATGCCTGGATCGCAGGCCTTTCAAGTATGGCCATTCTGATGAAGGGAGGAGTGCTGGGACTTGTTCCGGTTGAGAGTACGCAGTGGGGCGGGCTACCTCTGACCTTTCTTCTGGCTGTTTTCGGACTGACCGCCGCCTATCCGCTTGGAGTGTTGCTGGCCCTGGGCAGAAGATCCAAAATGCCTGCAATAAAAACCCTCAGTATTATTTATATCGAAATGATCCGGGGCGTTCCGCTGGTCAGCCTGCTCTTTATGTCCGCTGTTATTTTTCCGCTGTTTTTACCTGAAGGTATCACCATCAACAAGATTTTACGGGCTCAGGTCGCCATTATCATATTTACAGCGGCCTACATCGCCGAAGTGGTTCGCGGCGGCCTTCAGGGAATCGCCAGAGGTCAGTATGAGGCTGCGGAATCCCTGGGGCTAAACTACGTCCAGACCATGCGATTGATCATTCTTCCCCAGGCCCTTAAAATAGTTATTCCTCCGTCCGTCAGCATCCTGATTTCTGCGTTCAAGGATACATCACTTGTGGTGATAATCGGTTTGTATGATATTCTAAAAACGACTCAGACGACATTGGCCAATCCGAGCTGGATGGGATTTTCCACGGAAGCTTTTTTTTTCCTGGCCTGCATTTATTTTGTATGCTGCTATACCATGTCCAATTACAGCAGAAAGCTGGAAAAAGAGCTGGGGACATCACTGTAAAAGCTTTCGTTAACTCGCATGCGGCGGACGCTGATAGCCGACAGAACCAGGATTTACTTTTGTTAAACACGGAGCAATCATGAATACAACTCCTGCAACCTCTACGGATCGCCCTGAATCCAGAGACATTATAGAAATCATTGATATGCACAAATGGTATGGCGACTTTCATGTTCTGCGCGGCATCAATCTGACCATACGAAAGGGAGAGCGGATCGTAATCTGCGGTCCGTCAGGTTCAGGCAAATCTACGCTGATTCGCTGCATAAATCGACTGGAAGAGCATCAGCGGGGAAAAATTGTTGTTGATGGCACTGAACTGACCAGCAATATTAAAAATATCGAAAAGATACGGACTGAAGTG
>CAIVVZ010000611.1 GCA_903909505.1 uncultured Desulfobacteraceae bacterium | reverse complement strand
TTTAACAGCTGCCACACTTCATTCAGGAGCTCCTAACATTGGGCAACAGGCTCAGAAGGTACTGGAAATCCTCATCACTCAGAGAAAACATCCTCTGATCCTCTTTCGTTCTTAGCAATTTAATCAACTTGTTAGCAAAATCTATGTCTGCCCACCGCAGCAGCCGAACCTCATCCCTTCGCCAACCATAAGTAGCGTCAAAGTGTACCCATGCGAAATAATATGGATCATGGCGAAGAATCCACTTGCAAATTTCCTTGCGCTCATCGGGATTAGGAAAATTCTTATAATCCGGCATCCGCCTATGTTTCTCCTCCGATAACCGCTGAACATCCTTACGATCCCATGCCTTCCTAAAACCCTTGCGCTTTGCCATCTCAAAAATCAAATTCAAATAATCCCGATCTCTATTTAGCGTCTTGGGTGAATATGCGCCTGTGGACTCTCTAATTAAACAGGCTTCTTCCCTCATGTTAAACAGTTCAATCCTCACATTAATTCGGTAGCCGCTAAGCGGACGTGTTCGGCGGTTACCATTTGGGACTTTTCACGGGCGGCGGCTATCAGGGCGCCTCTGGCGAGTGAATTGGCTTTGCGCAGGAATCCGCCAGATCCCTGATGAATGGCTTGAACCGTGTTGTCAACGAAGGGGTTCTCCCTGAGCCCGGCAACTTTCAGGTGATGCTCCAGATAGGCGATCATTTCAAGGAGCGACAAGGATTCCAGATGCGTCTTTGCCACGATCCTTGATGCCAACGGGCGTGCCGTATAGAGTGACAATTTATCCAGAAGCTGGTTCTGCCCCGAGAGCATCATCGGCATGATCGATTTGGAATCATACTCGAATTGGGTCAGCGTGTGGATCTGTGCAAAGACCTCCTGACGTAAAAGCTGTGCTTCGTCAACCAGCAAGACAGGGATCTGTTTCTTTTGGATAACTTCAAGAAGCAGCCCCCTTGCCGTCTTGGTCAGGACGGCAAGGGAGTTTGTTCGACATTCGGCGCCAAAGGACAGAATGATTTGCCGCAGTAGTTCATTCCATGAGCCATTTAGCGCGACGAGCGCGATGGTCTTATGTTTTGCCGGGTGCAATTTGGATGCGCACAGGCGCAGGGTTGTGGATTTTCCTGCGCCTATTTCGCCAGTGATCACGCAGACCGCGCCGGTCTCAAGAACGAATTTGAATCGCTCAATACAAGGTTCCAGCGACTTGAACGGGAACAGATCTTTGGTATCCACATCCTGGGCAAAAGGCTCTTTGGTAAAGGCAAAAAATTCACGGTATGTTGACATGATCATCTCCTGTGTTTAAAAAAGTTGGCCGCTTTTGGGTGGTTCCGCATCCGGTAACTCTGGACCTTTAGTATCATTTGGTTTTTCATCGACGCTGTAAGTATCCCGACGGATTTTCGAATTGATATGTTTATCCTGCGGGACAAGTTGCCCGAATGACTTTCCCTTGTAAAAAACTTCGATAGTTCCTTCTTTCTGGACATCCACGCACAACGAGACTGATTTGCCAATCAACAACGCTGGGGCTTCGAAGAATTTCCCGCCAACCCGAACTGTCCGATCATTGCCAACCTGCCGGGTGATCTTGGTGCGAAAATAATCATTCAGATTGCCCGGCGCCCGACGGATCAACTCGATCTTTTTCACAAAACGTTCCAGTGGGCTTTGTTTGGTCGAGTCGTGAACCTTGGACTGATAATCACTCCGCAGCCATTCGTCCAATTTCTTGTTGATCCCATCAAGCGATAAAGAACTTCTCAACAACGGCAGGAATCTCAGACGACAAGTCCTGAACCAGCGCTCGATCTTTCCTTTTCCCTGCGGCACATACGCCTTGCAATGCACAAGATCAACGCCGAGGGACGCCAGGCACAGCCGTAACTGATGACTGCGGAACGCCGGGCCATTATCCAGATAAAGCCTCCGGGGAAGGCCGCGTTTGGCCACCGCTTCTTTAAAACAGTCTAAAAAATTATCCAGTCGCTCGTTAAGATAAAACTTAGCATTAACGATCAACCGGGAATGATCATCAATGATCGCGAACAAGAAAGCTTTGTGCTTGTTGCCTTTCCCGTCAGTGATCAAAGGCCCGTGCATGATATCCGCCTGCCACAAATCATTCGGCAACTCCGCCTCGAACTTGCGCCGATCAACGCCACCCAGTTCCGCTTCATCAAGCCCGTGACGCTTAAAGAGACGATAAAGCGTTTGCACTGATACCCCAAACTCCGGCGGGATGACCTTGCGATCCTGCGCGATCTTCAGGAATACCGGTAATGTCACATTTGGCCCGAGTTCTTTCTTGAGCACTAAAACAGCCTGTTCTGTTTCCTGGTCCATACTGCGTAACCTCCCTTTGTCGATACGTTCTTTTGGATAAAGACTTTTCAGATCACCGTCGCTGTCTTCATAGCGCTTGAGCCATTCCATCACGACACTCCGGGAGATGTAACTTCTTTCGCTCCCGGGCATGACCCATTCCTGCCGGGTGATCTGCCGGATCATCCCCTCAGTCTGCCCATACCCACTCTTTTTAACTCCGATCAACGGGGCGATAACTCCAAAACGAAAAAGCGCGATCCTCTCCTGTTTATTTGTGGACATCGTTGATGCCCTCCTTTCTGATTGAAAGGATCTTCACATAGAACTTTATCGTCCGCTATGCAAGGGAATGGTGGGGTGAATGCCAATCGACGGAATTTTCAGATAAATCCGGATGGCAGAGGCCGGAAAAATCATCCTTGAAAAGGAATTTGCGCACTCGGTGCAGGGTTTTACATCATCGGGGCATATCTGGCGGGTGACGCATGGATAAATTACGTGAATTGACAACACCTCTCCCCACGGCAAGAGAAGATCTTGTCACCTAGGCAAACCTCATGACCTGATTACACATACCCGATCTTCGGCACACAGTCATAAGCGCCACAGACGAGCATTTGGAACCAATTTAAAGAATGCGTCGCAATGATCACTTTCTCACTCAACAGGTCTTTAAGGCGTTCGAACGTCAGCATGCCGTCGGAAGGATGGTTAACTTTAAGTTGGGTCCTGAACCCACGGAACCAATATTGTTGCCTTTGGCGGGACAAACCAGGGACCCAGCGATTCTCAAGAATCTTGGTCTTAAGGCTCTCAATGATTATTGTTGTCGTAGCCTGAAAACGTCGCCAATAGCTATCGGGACGTAGCGTGTGAACACGATGACAATCAACACATCGGTATCGTTTTAACCAGACTTTCTTTGAGTAGCCATCAAAATATCGAGGGGTATAGCCATGGCCCCAGAGATGATTCCCGCCGCAGTGAGGACAGACGTCCGGCCGCAGCCATGGGAATTCCTTCCCCAATTTCATTAAAGCGTTGAAATAGATGAGGAGGGAATGTATTATCAATATTGCAAAGTACAGTAGTGCCGGCGCCAGTGTCGTCCAAACACTTGCGCCAACGATTATGCCGGGAAGATGCCGCCAAAGCTTCTTTCCGGTTTTTTTTATTGTTTTTGGGCGCGCGCCCCCGCCAGCTCAGATCAATTAAGTCCGTCTGGATTAAAGTGGGATATTATACGAAGTGTTTGAGATATTATGAAAAAAACTGGTAGGAATGATGTGGTTTAATTGGGAAGTCTACAATCCGCAAAATCATCCACGTGATGCATTAATGATCCAAACCACCAACCATCCTTGCTCTGCCATCTCGGGATACAATTACTAAACTATGCAAACCTTCAGTAGCTCGCACAGCACCGGGATGTTTATCATTTTTCTTATAGAACTTTTTCCAAAATACTTCCTTATAGGAATCCCTTAATCTGGAAATTATTGACTGGAAAATAACATTGCCCTGTTCATCTACATCTTCCGATGGAATGAACTCAATGAAAAATGTGATCTCAGAAAAACAATAAGTTTCATTTTTCCACTCTGCCTGAACAGCAGCATAAATTTGGTCGACATAGGGATATGCGTCCTTCTGAAAGCCATAGAACACTACTTGTATATTCTTGCGTACCCATTTAATTGAAATTCTGTTTTTAAT
>CAIVVZ010000610.1 GCA_903909505.1 uncultured Desulfobacteraceae bacterium | reverse complement strand
GTTTTAAGCGATTTATTTTTGAAGGCATCAGCAGTGCCATCATGTCCACCTGCCCCGCGCACGACTGACTTGAGTTGATTTAAAATCCTCGGCGGCAAGACATCCAAGGTAATCTTATTATCCTGTGAAAAGGTAATTGCATGCTTCATCGCATTTTCAAGTTCACGTACGTTTCCGGGCCAAGCATACCCTTCCAGCGCGTCCCGCACTTCAGGCATCAATTTGGGAATCTCGCGACCTTCTCCGGTTTCATGACGCAATACATGATAAACTAGAGGAAGAATATCCTCCTGCCGCTCACGCAAGGGCTTTATATCGATAGGAATGACGCTCAGGCGATAATAGAGATCTTCACGGAAAGTGCCCTGTTTGATCATGGTTTCCAAATTAGTGTTCGTGGCCGCAATGACACGGACATCAACTTGAATATTGTCATTTCCACCCACCCGCCTGATTTCTTTTTCCTGAAGGACACGCAATAATTTGCCTTGAATACTAATGGGCATGGAAGGAATCTCGTCAAGAAAAAGCGTGCCACCGTTGGCCGTTTCAAAGAGCCCATCTTTATTGGCAGAAGCTCCCGTGAATGAGCCTTTCATATGCCCGAACATTTCAGACTCGAGAAGAGCTTCCGGGAGCGCGGCGCAATTGACTGCCACAAAGCGCTTGTCTTTCCGGCGACTGTTCATGTGTATCGCCTTGGCCACCAATTCTTTACCAGTGCCACTTTCACCAGTAATTAACACCGTCGTATCTGCGGGAGCAACGCGTTTAATCATCTCGCAGACATTCCGCATGGCGGCACTTTCGGCAACGATATTCTCAAATTTATAACGTCCAACCAATTCTTCCTTTAGTTCAATGTTCTCTGATAAAGCTCTGCTGTACTCCAACGCGCGCTGGATCGTGATTAATAACTCGTCCATCTTGAAAGGCTTGGTTACATAATCGAAGGTTCCCAATTTCATGGCTTCAATGGCCGTTTCAACAGAACCATAGGCCGTCAAAATAATTACGGGCATTGTCGAGCGAACCTGACGGGCTATTTTGAGAAGCTCAAGTCCGTCGATAGGAGTCATACGGATATCAGTGATCATGAGATCAAAGATTTCAGTTTTCAACAGCTCCGGGACCTTACTACTATCCTGAACAGGCGTGAGGGTATAACCTTCCCCTTTAAGGATAGTATTTAAGAGACTCAGCATTCTAGGTTCATCGTCAATTAACAGAATTCTCGGCATTTTTAAGTCCCCTCCGCTAAAATGGCATATCTGGATATGTCCGTCATAATAGAATCAAAAGCCTGAGGAAACAATATGTTTTCTCATTTTTAAGATTACTGACTGCTGAACAAATTCCTCTGCGTATTTCTGCCATCCACGGAAAGTGGCGGGAAATCGAATTGTGTCTCAAACAACTCCACAATTTGATCGCAAACAACCGATTCATCTCCACCTGTAACCTGAATCCTTACGGTCGCTCCCTCTTGAAGACCCAATGACACCAAGGATAGCAAAGAGCGTAAATCCGCCTCACCTGCATCCGAGAAAACACGAATTTGGGAGGGATGCCGACTTGCCTCGGTAACAATTTTTGCTGAAGGACGACAATGAATTCCCTGGCCATTGCGTATTGTGGCGGTTCGCTCTATCATAACTCGTTAATTTTCCAAAGTGCCTAGTATTTCGCGTACTTTCGTGGCCAAGGCGTCCTGCCTATAGGGCTTTACAAGAATGTGGTCAACAGTGGGATCCACGCCATATTTAACAGCGGACTCCCGGTCAAAACCCGTGATATATAAAACCTTGATATCCGGTTTAAAGCTAAGTATGCGCTTGATGAGCACCGCGCCACTTATGCCCGGAAGGACAACGTCTGACACAATTAGATGAATAGTTTTGGAAACATCTGAACAAATATGCAACGCCTCCTCAGGGCTCGCGACAGCCAACACCTGATACCCCAACTGCGTCAGAATTCTTTGTGTAAAACTGCGGACAGGAGCATCATCCTCTACAACAAGAATAGTTTCCGAGCCAATCGAATCGGGCTCTTT
>CAIVVZ010000609.1 GCA_903909505.1 uncultured Desulfobacteraceae bacterium | reverse complement strand
CAAACCCGCGATGATCAAGCATGCCATGTATTTGAAGATTGGAGATGCCACAAATATCCTTTTGGCAAGTCACGTCCAGGTTCTGCGTCCGGGTCCAAAACTCAATTCTCCGGCCAGAAGGATCCGGTTGATAAAAAACATGACCATATGGATGAATTTGGTAAAGGGGGCCACAACCAGCAGGACCTGTGCGGAAAGGATGTGGCACATCACCAGCGTTTTGTAGTCAAACACCGCATGGACAGCCAGGAATCCGGTCACAAAAGGACCGAGTGCAATCCCCCAGATCAGGTAGTCATAGCGCGTTGTGATGGCGCGAACCCTCCTGACAAAAAGCCGGCGCATCAAAAAGACAACGCCACAGGAAAACACCACTCCGCATAAAAGGTCCGTATCGCGGTCGGACAGAACATGCGGACAAAGGGTCAGGCCCCAGAGCTGGCCCATGATCGAATTATGATGCAACAGAAAAACCGGGAGAATGAAAACGCACACATGAAACAAACCGGTGCAGATGGCCATCAGGGGATTGACGCCCCACAGGGTCACCCGCCATGCCGCCAGCCGGGCCAGCCATCTCTCTCTGGCTGAGCGGAGATCGGACCTTTTTGCATATCCGTATGGTGGTGTCAGGCGAATGCGCGGTCGCCGGCGGCTATGGAAAAAGAAACGGGCAATCTGAAACGCCATTCCGGAAATGAACACGAAAAAGGCGCACCAGGCCATGGGACCTCGGATGATCTCATACATGGGCGTCAATAAACAGCCAACATAGAATCCAGCGGTACTTCGTTGAGTTGAAAAACGCTTCAAGATTTCGCTCAATTCGGTCAGGTCTGGTTTCAATTAAGGCGTTTTTCATGTTCGTCTCTGCAAGATAACAGGTGCGTGGGTTGTTTTATTGCCTCGATTTCTTCATTATATCAGAGATGGCGATTTTTCAAAGACATTTTATCACTGTTATTACAAAGGCGCAGACCGAATGCCGACAGTTTTTTTGACAGAAGTTTCAGTGGTGTTTATTTTTGAATTAAATGTTGGGGAATCTTTAATAGCGGCATATAATGGCTTAAATGCTGAATGCGGGTGGTTGCATTCTGCTTTTTTTGTGGGGGGAGGTATCCTATGTATTTAAGAGGGAATCAATTCATAAAGGCATCTTGTATTGTAATGATCGTAGCCTTCACCATTATCGGGTGCGGGGGAAGACAGCTCGCCTATAAAGGAGAAAAGGTAACCCAAAAGGATCTCCTGATCCAGCTTAAAGATGGGGATCAACAAGGGGTGTGGAAAACCAATGCACTTGCGATAAAATATCAATACCAGATGACTCCTGAAACTTTAAAGATTGCTGGAACCGCCGAATTGGTTGGTGGATTTGCCATTGGATTCAACTATATTAATCATCTGGCGGTGTACCTGTTTTTTCTGGATAACCAGGGAATTGTTATTGAAAGCGTCCTTATTTATGCAGGAGAGAATAATCTCTCTATTCCAATCCCCATGGGTTTTGAAAGAACAATGCCCATACCTGAGGGAGTCCAGACAATTTCCTTTTATTATGACTTAAGTTTCGCACATGAAAAATGACATGTCAGGGTCCGACCCCGAAAACGGCCGGCTGTAAATCAAGTTTATTATTACGGAGGTACATCCCATGCAAGCGCATTTGAGAGGTGTCCGATTCATAACGGTAACTTTTTTGTTAATGATCGCAGTCTTTACCATTGCCGGCTGCGGGGGAAGACTGTTCACCTATAAAGGAGACAAGGTAACCCAACCGAACCTCATGGTCCAGCTTATGGATGGGAATCAACAAGGGGAGTGGAAAACCAACGAACTGGCGATAAAATATCAATACCGGATGACGCCTGAAACTTTGATGTTTGCTGGAACCACCGAACTGGTCGGCGGATTTGCCACAGGATTTACCAATATTACACACCTGGCAGTCTACCTGTTATTTCTCGACAATCAGGGAATAGTTATAGAAAACGTCCTTATTTATGCGGGAGAAAATAATCTCTCCATACCGATTCCCATGGGTTTTGAAAGAACAATACCCATACCTGATAGAGCCCAAGCAATTTCATTTGCTTATGATGGAGAGTTGGCGAATTCAGGACGTGATAGCGGAGCAGCTTATAACATTTGGTTGTCACCGTCCAGACAATGAAGTCGAAAACCGGGTCTATTCCCCTTCAATTTACGCGGTAATAGAATAAAATCCTGAAATGATCTCACCTACGTACAAGCGGTGGTAATCTTTTTCCGGATAATTACCCGCAATCCCCGGATCAAGAAAATTAGCAGGCTCCAGGTCCTGATAATAAACTTTTCTGCACTCGATAACCAGCCTGGCTTCTGTAAAATATATGGATCCGCTTTTCGTTTCAGCCGGTGAGATTCCGGCTTCTTTGACCTTATCGCAATCGCGTCCCGATTTTGTTCCGCATAGATTTAGCACATGCTTGTATTTCGAGTCAAAGAATGACAGCGTATAGGTATTCGATTTTTCAATAAATCCATATGTGTATCTGGAGGGTCTGATAAAAATAAAGCATACGTTTTTACTCCATAAAACACCCAGTCCCCCCCAGGATGCCGTCATCATGTTAAACGATTCTTTATTCCCGGCGGTCACAAGCATCCAGTCGGCACCGATCAGCTTAAAAACATTGTCTTCGATTTCTTCCGGCTTGATTATTCTGCAATCAGTCATTTTCTTTCCTCCTGGTGTTAATTTGATTTCCGGCGCAAGGCCAACAAGCCTAACGGCAAATACTTAAATAAACAACTTTCTGAAATACATGGCATTTCATTATCATCCGGGTTGAACATGAGGCATACGTTTAAATAAACTTCATGCCCAGGATGGCAGGTACCGGACAAATTTTCTATATGTATCGGCTTTTTCATCGACTCTGAGGGCTAATGACCACGGGATTATTTGCATTCTTCAAGATATTTAGTGCCTGAACGAAAACCCCATATTTGTGAGATAGGCCATCCCGCAGCTGTGGCTTTATCAGAAAAATAGGGTAAAATCAAAGAGTATGAATTATATTCATAATATAAATACAAAAATGAGCTATTTTCGGGCACAACTCTCCTGTCCTGTTCGAAAAACAAAATATT
>CAIVVZ010000608.1 GCA_903909505.1 uncultured Desulfobacteraceae bacterium | reverse complement strand
GAAGGTCCTGAAGGGCGCATATTACGACGAGTCCCGTCTTGAGGGGTCAGGCATCAGCAACCGTGATGACCTGCTTGCCAAGTTACGAAAAGCCGTGGTCTCCATTGACCCATGTGCCCAAAAATACCTGATGTCAACCGCTACGGTTACAGTGCCCCCGGCGCCGGCAGTCGGCACCACCGCTTTGCCTGGAGGCACAGTCGCGGTAGATTACTGCGCGCACCTATTGGCGACCGGCGGCGTACCGCCTTACAAATGGGCGGTCATCGGGGGGGCGATTCCGGATGGATTGGTCCTTAGCGCCGCAGGCGCCCTGCGCGGCACCCCGACAAGCGATGGGCACGGCAATTTTACCATTCAGGTCACAGACGGTGCGGGTGTTGCGGTCGAGAAATATTTTGATCTGCTGATCAGCCCACAAACACAAACAGCACCGCTGGCAATCAACACCACCTCTCCGTTGCCGTGGGGTACGGTTGACGATGAATACACCGAGAGGTTGTTCGCCATCGGTGGAACGCCGCCTTACGAATGGACAATCATTGGGGGCACGATCCCGGTCGGTATGACGCTGAGCAAGGAGGGTGTGTTGCACGGCAAATCGGATAGCGCCGGTACATACAAGTTTAAAGCGGAGGTTACCGTCAACTCGGGCATAAGTTTGATTGAAAGGGATTTCACTCTGCTCATCAAGCCTTCCGGAGCAGCAGTTGCCGAGCCCATCGTGGATACCGAACCTGAGCGGCTGGCGCGCGCTGTACTGCGTCACATAAGAAACTCCATCAATGAATATCGCAATGTACGTTGGGGTGGGCTGATCCTGGCACGAAACCGTCTCCTGGCAACGACCATGCTCACGGGGATGATCCTCTTCGCGCTGCTTGCGATTGCTATCATGTCCGGCGCCAAGGGACCAACGATTAATGCCGCAACGGTCTTCTTTTTGGTGGGAGCGACAGCAGGGTTGGGCAATCGGCTTCGCAGCGCATCCCAGGCCGAGTCGGCATTCGCGGACTACGGACTGTCGGCGGCCCGCCTGATTACCGTCCCTCTATTTAGCGGCTTGGGCGCAATCGGCGGTTTAATGTTTGTTGCGTACTTGCCCTTCGCAACGCCGCAATTTGCACCATCCCTCTCGGACACGCCGCAGATAATGAGTACCCCCAGTCCCGACGTTCCTGAAAAAGACGCTCCCAAAAGGACAGCACCAGCGACCGGCACTGATGAAAAGGCCGCATCCAAAACATCGACGCAGAAAACCAGCGCTGTGGATAAGGCTTCTCCCAATAAGGATACCGCTCAAGCACCGAAGCAGACGGCCGTAATTGAGGAAAAGCCAGCTCCCAAGGCAAAGACGCAGGATGGCGACGGCAATACAACGCTTACCCCTAATAAAAATGCACCGCTACCACGACCAAAGCTGGAAGATATTTTCGATTTCAATAAAAATCTAATCGGCCTCTTTGTGGCGGCAGTTTTCGGCCTGACACCTGGGCTGCTGTTTGACCGCATGCAACAGCAGGCCGATAAATATAAGGCCGATCTGAAGAGCAGCCAATCCACCGAGGGGACACAGAAGTCCCAAGGAAAATAAGAGGGACAACTCTCCATTTTTCATTAAATGGTGCATTTTCGCGATATTTAATATGAATAAAATGCTTTCCATCATGCTCCACACTTGTCTGAGCTTAATCATACTGGGGCTCTCAACCCATATTTGGGCGGGCGAGACCTTTCCCGGAGAAAAGTGGGATAAGGTCGTTTCTCCGGATACCGCTGGATGGTCAAGTGAAAAACTGAGAATTGCCGATGACTTTGCGCGCACATTACAGACAGACGCCTATCTTATCGTGAATCATGGCGTAATCGTGCATGAGTATGGTGCTACCACACACGCAATCAACATTCATTCGATGCGCAAGAGCATCCTGAGCGTGCTGATGGGCATTTATTCCGATCGCGGCATTGTCGTTCTCAATAAAACGCTGGCAGATTTGGATATTAACGACAAAGAGAAACTATCGGCCACCGAAAGACAAGCCACCGTTCAGCAGTTAATGCAGGCGCGTTCCGGAATCTATCATCCCACCGCTTATGAGGCGCTCGAGGCGGCAGTCGCCCGTCCGGCAAGAGGGAGCTTTAAACCGGGCGAACACTGGTATTATAATAACTGGGATTTCAACGCGCTGGGAACAATATTCCAGAAATTCACAGGCAAGACGGTATTCGAATCCTTGCGGGACGATCTGGCCAAGCCTTTGCAATTCGAAGACTTCACCTACAGCTCCGATACGCGCTTTCAGTATGAGAGCATATCGGAGCATCCCGCCTACATCATGCGTTTATCGGCTCGAGATCTCGCGCGCATCGGTTTGTTGATGTCGCGCAACGGAAGATGGAAAGACCGCCAGATTGTGTCGGAGAAATGGGTCACCGAGAGCACCACATCGTACTCGGATACGGACATCCCGGAACGCGGCTACGGCTACATGTGGTGGGTGAATTTACGTCACAAGTCGTATTCGGCGAATGGATACAAGGGACAGGTCATAATCGTGAACCCCGTGCGTGACTTGATAATTGTTCACCAAGTCAACAGCGAAAACGACCCCAACAAGAACGTCTCCGGGAAGCAGTTTGCAGAATTGCTCCAGCGAATCGTGAATGCCAAGTTGACCGAAGGTTAAAGTGGTACACTTATTCGCCCAACAAGCCCATCCACAATCTTAAAATACAGGTTAAATAAAAAACAGATGCCCGGAGTGATCACCATCCCCAATAAAAGAGAGCCCAGCATCAGCGTTTATATGCAGCGCCCGCTGAATGTGCTGTTCGTTCGGTGCCTGCCCATACAGCTATCCAGACTCTGGTGCCGGTTCATGGGACTTCTTTTTTTTTCGATGCACCGCCAATACAAACTGGTCATCCAGAATACGGCCATCCAGATCCTGAAAAAACAGAATGTTTCGCTCACCTGCGACAGCGCTACCAAAATCATCACCGGCATGACCGATCATTACCATGAAAAGCTTGTCGCCGCCTATCATGACATTCCAAACATCGATCACTTCATCCACAAACATGTCGCAATCAAGAATGAACACCTTATCAGCTCGGCGCTGAAACTAAACAAAGGACTCATTCTGGTTACCGCGCATTTTGGCGGAGTCGAACTGATCCCTGAGACACTGGCTTTTCGCGATTTTCCACTGGCTTTGCTGATCAGGTTCAAAACCCGAAAGCTGAAAATCTTCACACAGAAGCGCGGAGCGTTCTTTCACACCCGAATCATTGATGCCGAGAGCCACAATGTATTGGGTCAACTGATCCAGGTCCTGAAAGAAAACCGCATCCTCTTCACCCAGTGCGACGAGTTCAAGAAATGGAAGCCATCCAGATCCAAAACCATCCGCTTTCTGGGCAATGAAATACAGATGGACAGGACCCTCGACATTTTGCATTCCCGTACTGCGGCACCGGTAGTTCTGGGGCTGATGGTACGGCACCCGAACTACACGTATACACTGAACATTCATCGGATCAAGACAATTCCTCGGGATTCCATTTCGCAACAGTGCGTGTCCATTCTTGAAAAATATATTTACGACTATCCGGAAGAATGGTATCAATGGAAAAATTTTCACCAGCACCTATACGGCATGCCCCATGAACATTAGCTCCATCCAGATATTTCGGGTCCACATCCCGTTTCAGTTGAGTTTTTCTCATGCCTCCAGAAAACGGGAGAAGACCAGCGCCGTCATTGTACAGGTTTTTTTTGACAACGGGCTGTCCGGCTATGGGGAAGGCACGCCACGGGAATACGTCACCGGGGAAACCTACCGCTCCTGCGCAGCGTTTCTACTTGCCCAGACGCCGCAACTGCCTGGACGCCGGATAGCCGGCATGGCTGATTTCCTTGCCATCCGTAAAGAAATCCTGTCCTCCACCAATGCAAGCCGCTGTCCCTCCGCCGTTTGCGCGCTGGAGATGGCGCTGCTCGACGCTCTGGGCAAGTATCTGGGTTTACCGCTCAGTCGGCTGGTCCAGCCGCGACATGAATTGCAGCCCGTGACCTATTCCGCGATCCTGCCTTTTCTTCCGCTCCCCGCGTTTGAAAAGTATCTGCAGCTCATCGCCAGCCTGAAGATCCCGCATCTGAAGCTGAAAATCGGATCCCCGGATGATTTAATCTACCTGAAAACAGCGCGCGCAGTGCTTGGGGAGCACGTTGATATCCGGGCCGACGCGAACAATGCCTGGTCGCTGTCCGAAGCACTGAATCACCTCGATCCGCTGCTCAAATACCGTCTTTCAGCCATTGAAGAGCCGCTGAAGCGCACCACACCCCGCAGTCTGCGCAGCCTCATAGAGGCTCTCCAGATCCCGGTCATTCTCGATGAATCGTTCCGGACCCGACAGGACATGGAGTCGCTCCTGCGCGCCGGCCTTCAGCCGGAATGGTTCATCTTGAACCTGCGACTGTCCAAGTGTGGCGGATACATTCAGACCCGGGAGCTGGCCCTGCTGGCCCGCAAATATCATTTTCAAATCATGATGGGGTGTCATGTCGGGGAAACGGGCATCCTCGCTGCAGCGGGGCGCCACTTTGCCCAGAACTGCCCGGACCTTCGTTACGTTGAGGGAGCCTTCGGAAAAATGCTGCTGCAGGAAGATGTGATTGAGGAAACCCTTCAATTCGGTTCCGAAGGCAAAACCGCCGACTTGGATTCGCCCGGATTGGGTGTGACCATCAAGATGGATTCTCTATTGAGATATTCCAAAGTAATCAATACAAAATAGGATTTCAGATGGTTTTCATCACCATGACCCGTCCAGCCCTCTCAGTCCATCCATGTACAATCGTCCGCAGGCCACAAACAATGAATACTTGGTTCGTAGAATCGGAATGCCGGAGGAGACCGCCGCTTCGATCATTTTGGGATCCGGTTTTTTTCCCCGGACGATGATGATAGCCGCGACTCCGGCGATCATGGCTGTCCTTAATACCTGTTCTGTCGTCAGCCCCGTCAATAGGACCGCGCCCTTGGCTACAGCCGACAATACATCCTCCATCAGGTCAGCTCCGCCGCCCCCAACGATATTGATGTCCATCCGGTCATGCCCAGACAGGACTTCCGCATCCAACGTATCTTTAATCTCGGATAATTTCATGGAAAATACCAGTTCATCATTGGGTTAAAATATGGCTCTTTACATTTTTCAAAACACGTCATGCACTTGATACATTTATCCTTGTCAATCCAGGCGACTTCTTTCTTTTTCCAGGCGATCGCCTCAACCGGACAGGCTCTGGAACATAGCCCGCATCGGGTACAGACATCCAAATTCACCGTAAACTTGAGAAGGGCCACGCATCGTTTTGCCGGACAGCGTTTTTCAACAATAGGCGCTGATATCCCCATGGACATCCTGTCCGACGACCATAACCGGCCCATGAACCCGACTGATCGGTTGTAACTTGGGTGTAACTTATTTGAACAATGCAACTTTTCATAATTGCAATAAAATGTCAATACAATCGTCCACCAATTCTTGACTGTCAAAGCTTCCATGAGATATATTGAAAGACGAAAGTCTTTCAGGAATATGCATTTTTTTATAACAAGGAACTGCCATGAATGCTCTCAGGGCAAAAGCAATAGCCGCAGCCGGCCACATCCGGTCACGCCTTCTTCGGATTCCCGAAATCGCCATCCTGACCGGTACGGGACTGGGTGAATGCGCGGACGGTGTTTTGATACACGCTCAATTTGATTATCGGGATATTCCGCATTTTCCGGTTTCAACCGTGGAAGGGCATCCGGGACAGCTTTTGATCGGCGATCTAAACGGCAGGGAAGTCGCGGTGTTTAAAGGCAGATTTCATCTTTATGAAGGGTATTCTCCTCAAGAGGTTACCTTTCCGATACGGGTTATGCAGGAGCTGGGCATAAAGCGATTTATCGTTTCCAATGCCGCGGGCGGATTGAATTCCCGGTTTTCATCCGGGGATATCATGATCATTCAGGATCATATTAACCTGACCGGCCGGAACCCGCTGGTCGGCCCCCACGAACCGGAATGGGGGAACCGTTTTCCCGACATGGCACATGCATATCATCCGGATCTAATAAAACTGGCCTTAACCATTGGAAATCAATTAAACATCCCCCTTCAAACCGGTGTTTATGCGGGTCTGTTGGGCCCTTCCCTGGAGACCCCTGCGGAGATACGCTTTTTACAAACCATTGGGGCCTCGGCAGTCGGGTTTTCAACCATCATGGAAGTCATCGCCGCAGTACAGGCGGGAATGAAAGTCATCGGACTTTCAACCCTTACCAATGTTCATGATCCGGAGAATCCGGTGCCGGCAACGCTTGAAGAAATCCTTTTCGTTGCGCAAAGAACCTCACCAACATTGCAACTCCTTATTGAAGCCCTGGTCAAGGCCCTGTAGCATCCATGAAACCTTATGAAATTGGTGAAGCCACTATTTCAAACCAAAGCTCTCCTGAAAACCCTGAACCTGGATTCAGGGCTGATACGACGCATTGCCATCCGCGGCTATGAAGGAGAGTGAAATGTACGGTGTTTTGTTCCGAATCTGCTCTCACTTATGTGCGTTTTGAAGAGCAGCGGTGCAATGGCTGCACTTTATGCGTCAAAGTCTGTCCAACCGGAGCCATTCGCATCCCAACCCTCTGACCGCTGACTTCTTTCATCCTTCCATAACGGCCACTTCTCTGGTTATTTCGTAATCGCTGAATGTTGTCATTCTTGACTTAATGACGAAAGAGGCTTATCTAAAGGATGGATAGACCGATGCTTTTAAATGAAAACAAATCCATTTTCGTTCCCACAAAAATAAGGACACTCTCATGAAACTTG
>CAIVVZ010000607.1 GCA_903909505.1 uncultured Desulfobacteraceae bacterium | reverse complement strand
AACCCTGATGACCCTCTACGGGGTTGTCTATGCGACCATCGAAAACGATGCCCGCCGCATTCTGGCCTACCATATCGTCTCTCAGGTCGGATACATGGTCGCCGGAGTAGGAATCGGCACCGCCATGACCATTGACGGGGCCTGCGCCCATGCCTATGCCCACATTCTTTATAAAGGTCTTCTTTTTATGAGCGCCGGCACGCTTCTTTATGCAGCCGGAACCTCCAAGCTGACGGAACTTGGGGGGCTCTATAAGCGCCTGCCCATGGTTTGTTTCTTCTATATGATTGCCGCAGTCAGCATTTCCGGGGTGCCGCTCTTTTCCGGATTTGTCAGCAAGACCATTACCATTGCCGGTGCTGCCGAAGCTCACCATACGTGGCTGGCCATCGGCATGGAAATTGCTGCGGTCGGTACCTTCCTTTCCGTCGGTATCAAGCTGCCGTATTTTGCCTTTTTTTCCAAAAAAGATCCGGGGATGGAACTGACCCCGATTCCCCTGAACATGTACATTGCCATGGGGATCGGTGGATTTCTCTGTTTTTTCATCGGCATCTATCCCAACTTTCTTTACAGGCTTCTTCCCCATGCCGTTGAATACGTTCCCTACACGCCGTGGCATGTGCTTCAGTCTTCCATGCTTCTGGGTTTCACCGGCCTTGGATTTTATATCATGCGGAACAAACTCAAGCCCGAAGCCAAGCTCAATCTGGATTTCGACTATTTTTACCGTCTTGTGGGTCGTGTGGTTCTGGCCATTGCCAGGCGTCCGATCGAGGTCATTGATGTATGGTGGAGTGAATTCTATCGCATCGGCGGCTTGAAGGGCATGCTGAAAATTGCAGCCGGTTCCGCCTGGTTTGACAAGGCCGCCATTGATGGCGTGGTGGATGGATCGGCCTATACGGTTCAGAAAATCGGACGGGTTGCTTCCCTGACCCAGACCGGACGCTTACAGGACTATTTGTCGGTTGCCCTTGTCGTTGGCCTGACCGTGTTTGCATTGATCTGGTTTTTATAAAGATAGCAGTTAATTTACACGCGGGCCTTTTATAATTATTGATAAGACCGTCAGTATTCGTCGAACGGAGAACGAATGAGTCAGACCACAATGCCAATTCTATCCATTTTGACATTTTTCCCTTTAGCCGCCTGTTTTGTTCTGCCATTTCTCAGGAATGAAAAAACGGTTCGGGTCTTTTCTTTACTTGTTGGCATCGCAGAGGTATTAATAGCGCTTCCCCTGTTTCGATTCAGCTTGACGACTCCCGGATATCAGTTTGTTGAAAAAATTGCATGGATGCCCCAGTGGGGCTTGACCTATTATATGGGAATGGACGGCATCAGTCTGCTGATGGTGCTGTTGACCATTCTGCTTCTGCCGCTATGCGTTCTGTGTTCCTGGTCATACATCTCCAAACGGGTTAAGGAATTTCACTTCAGTCTGCTTTTGATGACATCGGCCTGTATCGGCGTATTCCTGGCACTGGATCTGGTGCTCTTTTACATTTTCTGGGAAGCCATGCTGGTTCCCATGTTTCTGCTCATCGCCGTATGGGGCGGGCCGGAGCGCCGCTATGCATCGGTAAAGTTCTTTCTGTACACCCTGGCCGGAAGCACCCTGCTCCTGGTCGCCATCATTGCCTTGTACAAGGTCGGCGGCACATTCTCCATACCGGATCTTACGGAGCAGACATTTCCTTTCAGGTTCCAGTTCTGGGTATTTCTGGCAATGGCCCTGGCTTTTGCCATCAAGGTTCCGATGTTCCCTTTTCACACCTGGCTTCCGGCCGCCCACGTGGAGGCGCCTACCGCCGGCAGCGTGCTGCTGGCCTCCATTCTGTTGAAGATGGGGGCTTACGGTTTTCTGCGGTTCTGCCTTCCCCTGACACCGGATGCCAGCGTATATTTTGCGCCCATGATGATAGCCATCTCCATTGCGTCCATTCTCTACGGTGGTTTTGTGGCCTTGGGCCAGAAGGACATGAAAAAGCTGATTGCTTATTCTTCGGTGGCCCACATGGGGTTTGTGACCCTGGGGATATTTATTTTCAGCCTGAGAGGATTTCAGGGCGCGCTCATGGTCATGCTGAATCACGGCATCACCACAGGGGCCTTGTTTATGCTGGTCGGGGCCGTTTACGAGCGCAGTCACAGCCGGGAAATCGCTAATAACATGGGCCTTGGCAAATATCTGCCGGCCTATATGTTTTTCTTCGGCCTGTTTGCTCTCTCTTCTCTGGGTTTTCCGGGAACCAACAGTTTTGTGGGTGAGCTTTTGGTTCTGATCGGTGTTTTCAAGGCAAGTCCCTGGGTTGGCGCCGCCATTATTCCCGGCGTCATGCTGGGGGCGGCCTATATGTTGAGACTCGGCCAGAAACTGGCCTGGGGAGAGCCCACGCAGGCCAAGGCATGGAAGGATTTGAATCTGAGGGAATGGAGTTATCTGGTTCCGCTGGCGATTCTGGTCTTCTATATCGGACTGGCGCCGGGACTCACCTTAAGAGTCATTGATCCCACGCTGAACCGGGTGCTGGATCGCATTACGCCCAAACCCAAACCGGCCATCGTTAAAACTGCTGTTTTGCCAAACACACAGAAAGGCATTATTGCCGGACTGTTCTCTTCATCACGCTGAGGAAGGAGAACCTTGTGAAGGTTGATTTGACGCTTCTTTTACCAGAACTGGTTCAGATCCTGATTATTCTGGGACTGTT
>CAIVVZ010000606.1 GCA_903909505.1 uncultured Desulfobacteraceae bacterium | reverse complement strand
GGCCTTTGATCTTGCGATAACCACATACACCATGGCGCGGAAGCTGTCCTGGCTAAAGGAGCAGCCCTGGTATTTCCTGATTCTGGATGAAGCGCAGGCCATCAAAAATCCCGGATCATCCCAGAGCAGGTGTGTCAAGGAAATTCCGGCGGCCCACCGGATTGTCATGACCGGTACGCCTGTCGAAAACCGGCTCGGCGACATCTGGTCCTTGTTTGATTTTACCAACAGGGGGCTTCTGGGATCTGCCCAGAGCTTCAAGAAATTCGCCAAATCACTCACTGACCAGCCCGAAGGATACGGACGGATGCGTCAGGTGATTCAGCCCTATATTCTGCGGCGGATGAAAACGGATAAATCAATCATTGCTGATCTTCCGGAAAAAATCGAGATGAAAACCTGGGCGATTTTGTCCAAAAGGCAGCTTGTTCTCTATCGGCGATTCGTGAATGATTTGACCGCTGCAGTTCGGGATTCGGAGGGTATGCAACGAAAAGGCATGATTCTATCTTTTTTGATGAAATTCAAACAGGTGTGCAATCATCCCGACCAGGTTGCTGGATCTGGCCGATTCCTGGAAGAAGACAGCGGCAAACTGCAGCGCCTGCGCGAAATATGCGAATCCATCCATGAAAAACGGGAACGCGCGCTGATCTTTACCCAATTTCGGGAAATGGTGGGGCCGCTTGATGATTTCTTAAAATCGGTGTTCGGGCGTCCCGGCGTTCAGCTTCACGGCGGGACCGCCGTAGGCAAACGAAAAGAGATTGTTGCTGCGTTTCAGAACGAAAACGAATATGTTCCCTATTTTGTTCTGTCTCTTAAAGCAGGAGGCGTTGGATTGAATCTGACTGCAGCCAATCATGTCATTCATTTTGATCGCTGGTGGAATCCTGCTGTGGAAAAACAGGCGGAAGATCGTGCGTTTAGGATTGGGCAGAAGCGCAGCGTGATCGTTCATAAATTCGTCTGCAAGGGAACCGTCGAGGAAAAAATAGATGATATGATCGAGAGCAAAATTGAATTGTCGCAAAGACTGCTTTCATCCGGTGCGGAATCCTGGATCACGGAGATGTCGAACGATCAGATCCGGGAAATGTTTACTTTGACTTTGACAGGAGAAATATAGACGATGAGATATGGCGACTTTCCTCCATACGTGTCTGTGGCTGAACGACGTGCAAAAGCGCAGCGACAGGCTGAAAAATTGAAAAAGAAGCTCGGCAATCTGGAACCGGTTGCTGTTGTTGGCCGAACTCCCGCCAAATCATGGTGGGGAAAATCCTGGAATCAAAATTTGGAACGCTACGCGGACTATTCCAACCGCCTCCCCCGCGGTCGCTCATATTTAAGCAATGGAATGGTCCTGGATCTGAAGATCGACAAAGAAATGATCAAAGGCATTGTCGCAGGGACAGCCAGCTCACCCTACCAGATAAACATCCGCATTCAGGCGATATCCGATTCGGTCTGGAAACGTCTGGTCGAGAAAGCGCTGGGAAAGGTTGAGACTCTGCAGACGCTGCTTGAAGGCAAATTTCCGGAAGCACTCAAGGATCTGTTTTTCGCCAAAGACGCCGGGCTTTTTCCCGCACCGAATGAAATTAAATTTGACTGCTCATGTCCGGACTGGGCATCCATGTGCAAGCATGTCGCGGCGGTACTGTACGGCGTTGGCGCTCGTCTGG
>CAIVVZ010000605.1 GCA_903909505.1 uncultured Desulfobacteraceae bacterium | reverse complement strand
CATAGGCATAGGCTGCCTTGTTGCGGGAATTCTTGAACCGGGTGGCCTTGATATGGCCTTTTTTTATCAGCTCGGTCAGGCAGTAATGCGTCTTTCCCAGGCTGAGCCCCAGATGACCGGCAAAATCCCGCTGGGTAAGGTGGCTGCTTGAGGCGCTGATATGCTTCAGCAACCGAAGCCGGATATCATCTTCAACAAATTCCCTGTTCATGGTCTGAACTCATAATATGGAAACGCATTGCCGTCAAGAATTAAATGGAGGGAGTCTGCCATTATTCCAGAAGTTTTTTCTTCTTTATCGTGTGCTTGAACTTCAAGACCGCGAAGTTCAATTCGATGGATGTCTCTTTTGCGGGTTTTCATTATTCAGGCTGGTGCTGGCTTCGGTTGCGGCATGAATGATGTGAGAAAGACACGCCTTGGCTTTACCATCATCCCTTTGCAGGTTTATTGTAGTAAATTCCGCAAGTCAGCAAAAGGTTTGAATTCCACTGATAGCTGTCTCCCAATCCATGGCATCGGTTTCGACTTCCCAACAAAGCGATTTCACTCATCTTGACCTTCCTTGGAACGAAAACATGGGGGGAACACTTCTGTCCTCCGTGCATCTCCTATCCATCTGACGATATCCTGAACATGTTCAGTGGGAGCCAGGTCCGCGCGATTGCAAAAAAATACTCCCGGCACAAGCGCCCCATCACAACAGTGATCGCCACTCCATTTCTTCACATTATCCGTAATCACATCCCCGGCTGGCACCCCGCCAATGGCCGTCTGCCAGGAACCTCGATAGCCGGAGCCGTAACCGACAACCAAATCGGGCGCCTTGCTGCTCTGATCTGTCCCCCAGTCAACCCCATCAAACAGGCCGTCCACTGAATCGATGCCGTCTTTTTTAATACCATGAAGCCCTGCGCCACCAACCACGAATTAAGATGAACCTCGCGCCTGAAGGGAGCAAAACCGTGGTCGGAGCAGATCAGCAGGGATGTATCGGCGGAGATGAAGCTATCGCACAAGGTGATCGAAAGCATCATCCGTCAGCACCCCGTCATTCAAAGCATTGGTGTCTTCCGCCATGCCGAGTGTCGCGTACCGCCCGATGGCTTTTGCCAGTTCACGGGCATACTCGCGGGGAGTGGTGAACTGGAACTCCGTGGAGTCGTAATCCACATTCACCGGAGTCATATAAAGTGAAAATTCCGGCCCGATACTTTTCAGAATAAACCGGCAGTTGCCTGCCACGGTGCGAAGAAACCCGATGTCGAACTTTACGCAGATCATATCCTGCGCTGCATCCCCATGACCCTGAAAGTTTTCCCTTAAGTTTGTGAGTCTCAAGTTGAAGCACAAATGGATCTTCAACCAAAAGCGTTAAAGCTTCGGTAATATCATTAACCTGGTCCGGCCGTTTCCGCATCCATTTTTTGAAAGATCTTGTAAATGCATTACTCCAAATGAGGGCTCTCATCGGGCAATCTCACGAATCAGGTCATCCACTGTGCCCCGCCTGGCTTCACCACGGGAATATTCCTCCCGCGCTTCCTTGATATTTTGGACAAGCAGATTTCTCCGATCCTCTATTAACCGATGTTTGACAATTTCGATGATGGATTCTTTTTGATCTTCTGGTAAAGACTCTATGATATCCAATGCTTCATCAAAGGTTGCAGTTTTCATAATTTCAGACCTCTATAGTGGTCCCCAAAATCCGGACAATATTTTAAGACGGTATCCCGCCGTTAAAAGGAGTAGACATCTCATTATATTTTCCCCTTTTTCATGAATAAAGTATGTAGATCTGATGGCGCCCCGTGCGGCGAGCGAAGCCCAACACGTTCACCAACAGTTGGTCCATTTTCCGCACAGACGTAGGCATCAGGGTGATGTCTCCAGCATCGCAAACACCTTGCGCAAGGTCGCCAGTTGCTCGCGTAGGGTCTCGCCCAAGTGATCGGCGTCCGCTTCTATACTCTCATAATATTCTACGATTACGGAGCGATAATCATCCATCGCCGCCTGCGGTGTCTTGCCCACACCATAGAGTGGGATTTTCTCATCACGCATCAGAAACGCATCGGCGCTACGGGCGATGGTAGGCTGTAGAATAGCCACAATGGCACGGTCAAGTGCCGTCTGCACCTGGGTTGCCTCTGCATACAGCCTTACTTGGGCGCCGGTCGGCAACGTAGCATAAACATCAATAAATGGTTGCATGTTCATCTGAGTCATGTATAACTCACCTCCTCGCTGACAAAAGCATAACAATCTTCTTTCCATTGCAAAAGAGTCGCGGACTCCATTGCATTCCTGGGATGTCGTTGTATTTGTGTAATAATCAACTGCAAACGCAGCTCCCGTGAACTACAGGATCACAACTGACTTAACGAAATGGAGGGGGTCTGCCATTATTCCAGAAGTTTTTTCTTCTTTATCGTGTGCTTGAACTTCAAGACCGCGAAGTTCAATTCGATGGATGTCTCTTTTCAGTGAATGCCTTCGGTAAGGCTCTTGTCTTTGCAAATTTTGTGGTCGAAAATTTCGACCGCAAATCCGCAAACTCTCCTTCGCTGATCTCAAGCATTTAACGGCTTTTCGTTTACATCAGACGGCAATAGTTTCGAGAATAGCATCATCGGGAAGCCCTCTCTGAATATCCTCAATGCGGTCTTCTAAATGATTCTTATCAATTTATAAGGCAGCTTTAAAACCTTTACCTCATCTTCCAACTTCTCGAATTCTGGATCTTTTTCCAGCCTAAGGTCAGTCTCCACAAGAGGTTCGTCAAGGAAAGTAACAACTACTCTTCTTTTTCCCTTAATCGGAACTTCCTTTATCAACTCAATTTTCCCTTTATCATATACCCCATTTACTGCTAACATCTTACGCTTCCTAATCTATATCTCTATCAGGTTTTTTTTCAATTCATCCAAAGTCCTGCCTTGGCTTTCATAATCCGGGTATTCCTGGATATGGCCGATGTACCAGCCGCTTTTCTTTTTATAGAATATGTTGAATTCCATTATGTTTTCTCCATTTATTCCTGGTGGATAAAAACAAATTATAGTAGCTCCCAATTTCTGGTGACGGGTAACGGGTCTTTGGTGACGGGTGACGGGCGGCGAACGTCTGGTTGTCTTTGTAGCCGCACCGGCATGGCCCTACCCCACCTGTATTATCTGATTCAGACGCCGGCATACATCAACGAAGAATACATCCGGCAGCCTCTTGAGTGGATGAGTCCGTGCACCGCGCACACGCCAATCTAAAGATTTTGGCTGGTGGCAGAGTACGTAACTGGTTTTGCCCGTCTCACTCCGGCCTTTTGCCTGTCCGATGGCAACGGCAAAGGGGTTGTCGGTATTATATTCCGCTGTGGTCATGGGTAAGCCGATGACCAGGGATGTCGTGTTGTTGAAGTTGCGCGGAGAAATCACCAGAAATGGATGAACATCCCGCATTTCCTGCCCTGCCTGGGGATTGCAATCGATCCAGATGACATCCTGTCGATCCGGCACCCACGGACGGCCGCCATTGGTGTTTTTGCGTGTCGTTACCACCGCTCAGCCCCGACAGCCCGCCCCTGCATCACCTCGCCACCATGCCGCGCCGGATCAAACCGGGCCAGGCGTTGATCCAGGGTCAGTTCAGCATCCTCTATGGACCGAATCACGATGGTCCTGTCTTCCACTGAAATGCGTACACGTTGATCGACATGCAAATGCGCTGCGCGGGCCACCGCTACAGGCAGACGAACACCCAAGTTGTTTCCCCACTGCTTGATATTCAACACGGCTTCAGTCATAATAACCTCCTCGCGATTGCTGTTTAATGTTTATACGTAGTCTAAACATTAAATTCCGACCCGTCAAGCAGATAAATAGCTGTAAATGGGGATGCCCTGATTATTTCCAGCGTCACTGGTCTGGTTAAGGCTGCAGGTCAGGATGTCGTGGCCTTTGCGACTTCCTGAGAGCCGGTTTTATGTATGACTCGATGACATCGCGCTTACGCGAAATCGTCAATCGGCGACAACCATACTCCAATTCATGATAAACCAGTGACGCCGTAACAATTTCGTCCTGATGCGCTTCCATCATCGCCATTACATGGTGATCCGGCGCCGTTTTCACCGCCTCGGATAAAACGTTTGTGTCAAGAAGGAATCTCATTATGACAAACTGAATTCACGCCCTGGCGTTTTGTCCCTGAGCTCGGTGAAATCCATGTCGGAAATTTCAATATCCTGGTTTTCGATATCTTTTCTAATCACTTGTAATGATGCCCAGAAATTTCCTTTTTGCCGATGCAAGCGCTCATATTCCGCAATGGATAACAAAACCGCCACAGGACGACCTCGGCGGGTCAACTTGACAGACGGCCCCTTTTCAACCGAATGAATAATCGACGGAAGTCTGTTTTTTGCCTCGGCAATGGTGTATTGATCTTCCATGAGCTTTCCTTTTTTATGCACAAACCGGCGCTTCCGACCACGCACACATTACATTCATGTCTTTAGTAAAACCAGCTTCTTCCAAAACATCTTCCAAAGTCCCCATTATTTCGCATTCCTCAACAAAAGCTTCGATGGCTTCTCTGATTGCTGATTTTGCTTCGCTAATTGTCTCACCGAAACTGGAAACATTCAATTCCGGCGACCATGCTACATACACATCTCCATCCTTGAATATCTCGACTCTTATTGAAAAATTACGCATCGCTTGTACCTCCTTATACAGACAATGGACCCATATTTCCTGGTTGCTCCATTTTTTTATCGACCAGTCTGATAACCGGCAAAATCCCGCTGGGTAAGGTGGCTGCTTGAGGCGCTGATATGCTTCAGCAGCCGAAGCCGAATATCATCTTCAACGAACTCCCGCAAGGTGGCTGAATAGGTTTTTCTGTCTGCAACAAAAAGACGGATGTCACGTTCAGACATAGAGTATATCCTTAAACACCGCTTGTCTGACTATCGGCTTAAGGCTCGATTCCGTTGCCAAATCTATTCGTTTACTCAATCCATCCTCTAAAAAATACTGGAGATAGAAGAAGCTTCGGAATCTGTTCTGGCTGTGAAGCTCAACAATTATATCAATATCGCTTTCCTCTGTGGCATCACCCCGTGCGTAGCTCCCGGCAAGACCTATACGAACAGCTCCAAATTTTTCCTGCATTTCCTGTTAAGGAAGGTGGCATAAGGGATATTTTCAGATATTTTCCTTTTGTCGTCCGACCCAATCCATTATCAGCGTCGTGAAAAGATCAAAGTCTTCCAGCCTTTTCTTGAAGATGCCAAACACCAGTTCATCGTCTATGTTCTCATATCGGTGTACCAACATATTGCGGAAAGATGCCATATTTTGAAAAATGGTCAGATGCTCCTGGGGGAAAATTCCATGTTCTGTCAAAATCAAAAGCAGATCGCGATAACCTGCCGGTTCACGCCATTGATAAAATGAAACGAAATGATTCGCGATATCCAGTAGCTCTTCTATGGCAAGGTGCAGGTAGCGTTCAACGAAAGCCTTGATTCGCAAATCATCACGATATTTTTGCCAGTTGATATCGTCTGCAGTTTTCAGCACATCAACGTAATTTTGGAGGCGTGATAATTTTCTGGAAAGCAGCTCTTTATCAACCATGAGCATCGTTTCCTCTCGTTTTCATTTTTTTATAAAGAAAATTGGCATCCAGGTAGTGCCTGCGCGCCCCAACCTCCTGCAGAACCCGTTCTCGCGGCGCCGCCTCATAGATCAGGCGACCATATTTTAATATCTGATGCTGAAGCAGTGGCGACGCCTGACCAAATACCACCAGATCGACATCCCTG
>CAIVVZ010000604.1 GCA_903909505.1 uncultured Desulfobacteraceae bacterium | reverse complement strand
ATTCTCAAGTGGCTGTCCGGAGTGGTATACGGCGTGACTCTATTCACGGTCACACTGCGGTATTCCCATGTCCTTATCCTTCCCGGATCGCTTGTTGTGGGCGTGGGGCTATTCTACGCCGCCATCGCCGTCGGCGGGATGTCCCTCGATGGCGCCAAAGCGGCGGGGCTCCTGGTTTCCGGTGTTCCGGCCGGTGGGCTCTGGCCCGCCTTCACCCTGAAGGACATGGCTTTGATCGAGTGGTCAGCGGTCTGGCAACAGTTGCCCGGCATCTTTGCGGTGGTCCTGGTTACCGTCGTTGGAATGCTGCTCAACATGAGCGGTATCGAGCTTGCGGCTGGGGAAGAAATAGACATGAATGCTGAATTTATGAGTGGCGGCATCGGCAACTGTCTGACCGGCCTTGGGGGGTGTTTTCCGGGATATCCTGCAATCTCCCTTTCCCTTCTCGGCCTGAAAACCGGAGCTTATACGCGACTTACAGGGATTGTTACCGCATTGATCGTCGGAGGGGTGCTGTTTATCGGTGGAAGTATCCTGGAGTTCTTTCCAAAGGCCTTGCTCGGAGGAATGCTTCTGTTTTTGGGTTTTTCCCTGATTCACGAATGGATCGTGGCGAGCCGCAAGCGCATGCCATGGCCTGATTACCTAATCGTAGTCTCGATCTTCATAGTGATTGGAATTTTCGGTTTTCTATAAGGCGTTACCTTTGGCCTCATGGCCGCAGTGATATTCTTTGTGGTTCGCTTCAGCCGTGTACCCGTGATCAAAAGCGAATTCACCGCTCTCGATCGCCGCAGTGTCAAAGAGCGATCCGTGCCCCATCGCAAGCTGTTGAACGCCGGGAGAGGAAGTATCCGAGGCTATGAACTGACCGGCTACTTGTTTTTTGGCTCGGCTGCCACCCTCGTGGAATCACTCAAAAGCGCCCTCACATCGGAGCCACACCCTGATTTCATCTTGCTTGATTTTTCTCATATTTCGGGCTTCGACATCTCTGCCGTCAACAACTTTCAGCGTTTCGCACTCAATGCCAATGCGGCAAATACCACGATTGTCGTCACTGCCGCGCCGGATCGTTTCTCCGTGGCTGTGAAAGCAATCCTGCCTGAAAGAGCTATGCAAAATATCGCCTTTTTTCAGGATCTTGACCACGGTTTGGAATGGTGCGAAGAAAAGCTCATCGAGCGCTCACTTACCCACAGAGAGGATGAAGCCTCCACACGCGATGAGCTTTTTCACCAATCGGTGGATGACTTTATGGCTTACCTGGAGCGACAAGAGCGTTTCGAGCATCTGGTGGATTGTCTTTCCCCCTGGCTGGAGCACCAAGAGTATCTCATCGGGAGCACTATCCTGGAGAAAGGCGAACCGGTCGGTGGACTTTACCTCGTCACCTGGGGCAGGGCCACCGAAATCGACCCGGACGCGGGCGTTCGTATGCGCAGTCTCGTGCCGGGAAACGTTATCACCGTCGCCGCCGCGTTTGGCTACTACACGGCCCCGACCACAATCCGGGCCGATTCCGACTGCAAGATGGCCTTTTTATCCCTCGATGCCCGCAGTTTGCTCGAACAGGAAGCCCCAAGCCTCGCCATTGCCCTTGACGGCTTTCTCATTCGATCCGGCAGCAAATGAAATTATTAACGGCATTGGGTCGGAATGACCGACGGTGGATTATGGCATTAACGATTTGAAAAGGAGGGTATCCCTATGAATGAGTCCAGCACAATGGATAAGACATTTCACATCATTATGAAAAGGTTGGTAAACACAGGGCAGGCACCTCACTATACTGAGATCGCCGCGGAGTTAGGAGTATCCACCGAGGGGGGGAGAAAGGCTGTTCATGAACTTTTTTCGCTTCCCATATTCCCTATATGGCTTTATCCAAACACCGATTACATCACGTCTTTTCCGCCGTTCAACAATCTTCCAACCCATTACCGTGTCACAATTGATGTCCGGCAGATCAGCTTGACAAATTGAACATAACATGTACAATTGTACCCATGAAAATAATTGCTGACACAAATACATTCATAGCCGTTGCCTTAAATGAGCCTGAAAAAGTCAAAATCATTCGACTTACTGAAGGCCATGACTTAATCGCGCCTGATGTTTTGCCGTTTGAAATTGGGAATGCATTAACGGCGATGATGAAAAAAAACGCTTTGGAAAAGGAGCAAGTCACATCTGCGTGGGAGATTGTTCGGCAGATACCTGTTGATTTGAGGCCTACCAATATAAAATCGGCATTAAACATTGCGATTCAATTTAACCTATACGCATACGATGCGTATTTTTTAGAATGCGCTGTAAACCTCCGAAGCCCGCTGCTCACGCTT
>CAIVVZ010000603.1 GCA_903909505.1 uncultured Desulfobacteraceae bacterium | reverse complement strand
GGCATATTTATTGGTCAATACACTTCCCTGGGCATCCATCACAGCCTGACTGGCGATATTTTCCGAAGCAATCAGCTCCAGCGTATTCTCCTGTCTTTCATACTCCTTGGCAATCACCCTGGCAATATCCGGGTCAATGCGTTCGATTGTGGATAAGATCAAGTGGTACCTCTGAACGGTTTATGGGTTATTGGCAACGGTTTTTATGTCTACATGAAACAGACATCCCATGTTCTCAAATTTGTCGAGCCGCCTCTGATGCCTTCCGCCTTCAAAAGGTGTTTCCAGCCATGCGGTAACGATCTCCCTTGCCAGAACATCCCCGATGACCCGTCCTCCCATGACCAGGATATTGGCGTTGTTGTGGCGCCGGCTCATGATGGCGGCGAACAGGTCGTTGCATAAGGCTGCCCGGACATGCGAAAATTTATTGGCCACAATGGACATTCCCAGCCCGGTTCCACAAAGCAGAATGCCGCGGGAGTATTCTCCGGCTGAAACAGCCCCGGCCACCTGAAATCCAAAATCCGGGTAATCGACCGCTTCGGTGCTATGTGCACCAACATCTCGAATTTCAATACCTTTTTGTATGATAAGCGCTTTCAGGTATTCCTTCAGATCATAGGCTGCATGATCACTGCCCATGATAATGGGCGTTCTGTTATCTTCCATAATTGTCTTCCCGCAGAGAGAAATTAAATGCACCACTGGAATTGTTATTGAAATATTCTTAAATCCATTTACAATGAATAATATAAAACCGCCAAAAAAACAATAATATCTCTTTTATGTCATCCGATCATGACCTATCCGTTAATGTCATTACCTTAACGCGGACTTCCCCCCTTTAGGGAAAAGAAGGGGAATAGCGGAAATATTGATTTTCATTCACAAGGAAAAAACATGACTAAAAGAAGTGGGAAATCGGTAAGTTTTGATGCGATGATAAAGTTTTTCATGATTCGATTTGAAATCCCAACCCGACAGGATTTTCAAAAAATTGTGAGCCGGCTGGATCAGTTGGAAAAAACCATCAAAAAGAATACCCTTTGCGGAAAACCCAAGCGTTCCGGGGGTTCAAAAGTCGGCGGCGGCAACATCCGAATGTCCGGCTCAGGCCAAACATTAAACGCGTCAGAGGTCATCCTGAAAGCCATCATGGGTTCCGCTCAGGGCCTGGACTATGCCGGAATATCCGAAATTACGCATTTCGATGAAAAAAAAATCCGGAATATTCTGCACCGGCTTCATAAAACCGGAAAGATCCAGCGCAAGCGAAGGGGTCTGTATGTCGCCGGTTAATTAATCCAGTTTAAGCGCCAGATAGTTTAATTGCCTTGCGATCTTGTAGCCATCACTCGACGATGCTTCCTGATACGCTGACATCCCCCGATCCATCTGTTGAGCCATTTCCTTGTTGGTCTGCTCCACTGCGCCCATTGTCGCCTTTACCAGCGTTCCCGCCTTCAGCCAGTCCGCAGCCACTGCGAAACCCGTCAAGCGATCCGATTATGGACCCAACGCAGGTGTTTCGGTATTTGCGGCCGGAACCTCCTGAATAATTTTACCCTGATTTCCGAATGGGGAAGCAGGTTCTTTCAATGATAGCCTCCTATAGTCGCGCTGGCAATGACTTCGGGCAGTGGCACATGGGTTTGTATGGGTCGAAAAGAGCCGCTCCCTGCCCAGGGTCATTTATTCGGAATACGTCAATTCATTTGACAGGCATGGCAGCTTTATCATAGGGTATTTTTAGATGCATAGGTCAGGAGAATCAAGGATACCTTTAGTATTGTTAAGGATGTCCGAACTCAAGGATATATGCAAGTATGTGCGCCACGAGCGCATTGCTTTATAATGTGCGCGTAACTGCGCGAGAGATGAGGGCAGGCCCCTCGGAGCCGGCTTGCAGGAGCAGGCTTCAAACCGCCTTAAGCTGCGCTGGTAAAGAGTCAGCG
>CAIVVZ010000602.1 GCA_903909505.1 uncultured Desulfobacteraceae bacterium | reverse complement strand
TAGCCTCTAACTATATGATATTACAACATAAAAGTCTAGATAGAAATAATGAACTATATCAGTAGGTTATAAATAATGCGATCACCATGTACGAAAAAGTGATGTTGAAGTAACTAACCCCCAAATCCGTTATAATCAGGAAATATTTTAACATATCTTCTCAAGATGAAATTATCGGCCATGCCTGTCGAGAATTGGCGCCATGTAAAACCCTTTGCACGACCTGTCAGATTCATAGGGTGCGGGAGAGTATGGAGGCTCGGGTTCTTGAACGGTGCAGTCCGCTTTACCCAGGGAAAAAGGAGATCCTGACATTTGACCCGTTTCGATATCCGGACAACATAGCGCAATGCGGAATGATCATCCGCATTACCGACGTAACGGAAAAACGGAAAATCGAAGCGCAGCTCGTGCGTGCCAACCGCATGACCGGGCTGGCGAATCTTTCAGCCGGTATTGCGCATGAAATTCGAAATCCGTTATCCAGCATCAGCCTTTTTACGGATCTGCTTCTGGATTCGGATCGTTTTGATATGGTTCCTCAAGCTGTGGAAATTTTAGGAGACATCAAGGAAAACGCTCTGAGGATTTCATTGATTATCAAGCAGATTCTGGATTTTGCCAGGGGATCGGGCGAGAAAAAACAACTTTCCAACCTGAATGCCATCCTGGTGGAAACCCTGGAATTCTGGTATCAGCGCATTAAAATAAACCGGATTCAGCTTGAATTTTATCCGGTTCCCGGTCTTCCCAAAGTCTATGTGGATCCCATGCAGATCGTGCATGTATTGAACAATCTGATTCTGAACGCCATCGAGTCAATGGAAGAAGGTGGCGGTTTGTGTGTCAGTACATCACTGGCAAAATCATCCGTAATCAGCGGAAGGGAAGTTGTGGCGATCCATATATCAGATACCGGTTCTGGAATATCCCTTGAGGATATGGATAAAATATTCGATCCGTTTTTTACCACAAAAATGACCGGTGCCGGCCTGGGACTATCGATTTCTTATAAAATTATCGAGGAGCATGGTGGTATCATTTCCGTGGAGAGTGATCCAGGCAACGGCGCCATCTTCACGGTTGAACTCCCGGTTTACCGGGGCAACTGTTCATGCAAGGATCCGGATGTTCCACGCTGAAAGTTCACATGGTTCTCCTGCAAGGATAACATGAATTGTTTTGGGTTAATTAAAAAATGATGCAGCCAACGATTCTGGTCGTGGATGATGATATCAGCTTTCTGAAAGCAATGCGACTGACGTTGGAAGGCAAATATCGGATTGAGGCAGCCAGGACCGGTAAGGAAGCCCTTGCATTCTTTGAGAGAAAACATGCGGAAGTTGTTTTGCTGGATATCGGCCTGCCGGATATTTCGGGGAAAGAGGTGTTGCAGAGAATCAGGACCGATAATCCTGAAATACCAGTTGTCATGATTACAGCCATTGAAGAGGTTAAAACCATTGTGTCTTCGATCAAGCTGGGCGCGTGCGACTACCTGGTGAAACCAATTGATGCCCAGCAGCTTTTTCTCACGATCCAGAACGCACTGGAAAATCATCGACTGGCATCTCATATCCGGACCATCCAAAAACCCCTTATCAATAAATATACATTCGAATCCCTGGGAAATAGTCCCTTCGCGCAGCCCCTCATCAAAATTGCCCGAAAGCTTGCCGCAACACCGGATGTTCCGGTGTTGATCACGGGCGAAAGCGGCTCCGGAAAAGGATTGATGGCGCGGATTATCCATTACAACAGTGGCGAAAATCCGGGACCATTCGTGGTCATCAATTGCGGTGCGATTTCCGCGAACTTATTTGAAAGCGAGCTTTTCGGCTATAAGGCCGGCGCCTTTACCGGTGCAGACAGAAAAGGGAAAAAAGGGTTGCTGGAGGAAGCCTCTGGCGGAACTCTTTTTCTGGATGAAATCGGTGTGATGTCGCTTCATACGCAGACCAAATTGCTGGGCGTCCTGGAAGATCGTGAGTTTTTCCCGGTGGGTGGAACCGCTGCTGTTGAACTTTCGTGCCGAATCATTTCCGCAACCAATGCAAACCTGGAAATTGCGGTTTCCGAAGGGATGTTTCGAAAGGATCTCTATTACCGTCTGAATGTCGTCAAGTTGGAGATGAGGCCACTTCGAGAGAGAAAAGAAGATATTGTTTGGTTGGCCGAGAAGTTTATGCGCCATTATAATATTCAGTTTGACAAGCGGTTTACCGCCATTTCTCCGGAGGCCCAAAAGGCCATGCGGTACTACGACTGGCCCGGAAATGTTCGAGAGCTGAAAAACCTGATCGAACGGATTGTTCTGGTTGAAGAAGGAGATGCGGTTTTTGCGGATCATCTACCATTTTTCATTCCTGTTCCAGAAGGCGATTCATCTGCCGACGATTCAACCGGTATGGCATATCACCAGGCGGTTCGGTCCATTATTGAGGATGCATTGCATCGAACCGATGGCAATGTTCTGGCTGCATCCCGCCTTCTTAACCTTCCGCCGCACAAATTGAGATATCGGATCAAAAAACTGGGAATACGGATTTAATCGTTATCCATGAGAAAATCTCAGGCGGTGAACGAACCAACGATAAGTTCTCAAACATGCGATTTCATCAACATGATAATATTCTCATATCACTCGATATGATATGAGAATATTATCATGTGACATACAGACCTTCAGCAAAAAATCCCAGTTTTCGACTTACCCGTGGCATTCTCCTAACGCTTTAATTCCCATACCCCGACGCCTGATTGCTGCTTTTTCATGGTAAATGTTCATAATTGGCACATGTCGTGCGTACAAGCAAATGTCGATGAATTAAATGATGGCCGCGATTGAGAAAGCGTGTATCGGTCGGTTAAAGGAGGCGCCATATGAATAGCCCACTGGAGAAAGAACAAGCCCTGCGCCGGCAAGACGATGAAAAGCTCCCGACTCTGATGGACTTGCAGCCGGAAACGCTCGGGCCGGAGGAAACCAGGCGGAGGCTCCGTGAACTGTGCGAACACAAGATCGAACTCGAAGTGAAGAACAGGGAGCTACGGGAGAGTGAGGAATACTTCCGCGCCATCTTCGAGGACAACGCGACAGCGATAGCGATCATCGAGCCGGATACCACCATATCATTTGTGAATGCCGCCTATTGTCAGATGACCGGCTACACAAGACAAGACGTTGTCGGAAAGAGCTGGACACAATTCATCCCACCGGATGAATGCGATCGATTGAAAGAATACAATCGCCGCAGGATTCTCAATCCCAAAGATGCTCCTGAGAGATATGAATTAAAATTCTACCACTGTAATGGTGAGGTCAGGCATGCCCAGGCATCTGTTTCAGTCATGCGAATCAACCAGAAGATAATATCGTTATATGTCGATATCACTGCGCGCAAGCAGGCCGAAGATGCGATTAATCGGGCGCTTGCCCAGTCCCGGAGTCGGGCCGATGAGGTGTCCGCGCTGCTGGAAGGTGCCAGGATCGTTCTTGATTATGCAGACTTCGGCAAAGCGGCTCGAAGGATTTTTGATGTTTGCTGTTCCATCACCGGCGCTTCGGCCGGATATGTGGCGTTGTTTTCCGAAGATGGGAATGAAAATGAAGTCCTTTTCCTGGAAGCCGGTGACTTGCCCGTCGGTGCCGACCCGGGAATGTCCATGGCGACAGGGGGATTACGAGAGCTGGTTTGTCATCTTGATGAAACGGTTCATGAAAACGATTTATCGAACAGCCGGTGGATCAACGATATGCCTGCCGGGCATGTCCGACTGGATAACGCCCTGTTCGCGCCGCTTGCAATCAATGGGAAAGTCCAGGGTGTCCTGGGGCTCGCCAATAAATCAGGCGGGTTTACGGACAATGACGATCGCCTGGTATCCGCCTTTGCGGAATTGGCCGCTGTCTCCCTCAGAAACTCACGAACGCTCGATTCCCTGGAAGAAAATGAAAAAAGGCTCCAGGAAGCCCATGATGTCTTGGAAGAACGGATCAAAGAGCGGACCCTGGATCTGACCCGTGCCAACGAGCAATTGATGGAGGAGATGGCAAGGCGTCAGCGAGCGGCGGAGGCGCTATGGCAGAGCGAGGAACGTTACCGGAGTATCTTTGAGAACGCCATTGAGGGTATCTATCAAAGCACCCCTGATGGCAGGTTCATCAGCGTAAACCCTTCCATGGCAAGGATTTGCGGATATGAATCACCCGAGGAGATGGTTACTACCCTCACGGACATATCGACCCAGTATTATTTCGATCCTTGTGACCGTGAAAGATATATCAGTCTTTTAACGGCGCGTGGACAGATAGACAATATCGAATACCGGATCTACCGAAAAGACAAAAGTATAAACTGGGTGCTCGTCAATGCCAGGGTTGTGCGTAATGATCGCTCTGATCTTCTATATTTTGAGGGAACTATTCTGGATATCACCGAGCGCAAAAAGACTGAAATAGAGCTAAAAAACAGGAGCGAAGAACTTTATGCAGCCTATCAGCAATTGGCGGCTTATGGTCAGGAGTTGGAAGAAAAATACAAGGAACTTGAGGAAAGTCAAAGGGCATTACTGGAAAGTGCGGAGCGCTACAAACGGATCACGGATTCAATTACCGATTACATCTATACAGTTCATGTGGAAGACAGCAGGCCAGTAAAAACCTTTCACAGCCCGGCCTGCCAGGTGGTTACCGGTTATTCTCCTGATGAGCTTGCCGCTGACCCTGAACTGTGGCTTCGCATGGTGGATGAGACGTATCGGGAGGCTGTGCTGGCATTTTCACGGGAAATTTTAACGACCGCTTTCGCGCCGCCTTCAATTGAACTTCAAATCGTGCGAAAGGATGGCGCGCGCCGCTGGGTACGGAACACTCTGGTTCCATTTCGCGATTCTAAAGGCAGTCTTCTTTATTACGACGGGCTCATCCAGGACATCACCGAGCTTAAGCATTCGGAAGCACAAGTTCTGAAAAGTAAGCAAACGCTTCAGGCTGTTTTTGATGGCATTTCAGAGCCGCTCGTTTTGTTGGACAGAAAAAAGACCATAAAAATGGTGAATATGGCGGCCGTTCGATACTACCAGTTTGCTTCGCCTCAGGACATAATCGGCAGGTCCGGTTGCGGGGAAATTGGCATGAGAAGAAATTATTGCGAAAGCTGTCCCATCCCATCTGCTGTTTCCGGAGATAAAATCGTGCGTTTTGAACGGAAAGGCTATATGGATCCCGAAAGAATCGAGTCAGTCACCATTTTTCCCGTTGCAGCGGAAAATGAAGAAGACTCGGGTGCCGTTATTCGCATCTCGGACATTACCGATGCCAGTATGATGGAAAAGACCCTGCTACGCTCCGAGAAGCTGGCATCCATTGGCGTGTTGTCCTCGGGTATTGCTCATGAGATAAACAATCCCAACAACTTCATCATGTTCAATATTCCGGTTTTAAGACGATACCTTGGAGCCATTCTGCCCATTGTCAAAGCGCAGGCGACCGTCCGTGCCGATCCTAACTTGTTCGGCATGTCCTTTGCGGAGTTTGAAAGAGATATCTTTGATCTCACCGACAGCATTGAAAACGGCTCCGAAAGAATCAAAAACATCGTGGCTGAACTCAAGGATTTTTCCTGCCTGGGCGATCTGGATGAAACGGCATGGGGGAATCCGGAACAAACGATAATGAATGCGGTTCGCATTTCCCGCGTTCAATTGAAAGGCAGGGTTAAACGTCTTGACGTGAATATCCCAAATGACCTGCCCGATGCCTTGTTCAGTGCCAGGGGCCTGGAGCAGGTAATCGTCAATCTTTTGATCAATGCGGCTCATGCGGCGGATAAGGAGGATTCATGGATCAGTCTGAAAGCAAAGGCCAAAGGCGAGGGCAATCGTTTTTTCGTCATAGAGATAACCGATAATGGTTGCGGGATAGATGAAAAAGATTTGGAAAGAATTTTTGATCCTTTCTTCACCACCAAGCCCCCTGGGCTGGGAACGGGGCTTGGGCTGTATGTCTGCCATAACCTGATTGAAAAAGCCGGGGGAAGTATCAACGTGGATAGCCGCGTCGGTGAAGGCGCATCTTTTAGGATAATGTTGCTTTGCAAATAATGTGTAATGGAATGGCCAAGCTCTGTGGAGGAGCCCATGTACAACATACTGGTAATCGATGATGAGCAGGAATTTATGGCCGGTGTCAAAAGGGCGCTGATCACCTCCGGCTACAAAAAAATGACGCTGGTAAGCGACCCGAGTACAGTGGAGGACCTTTTAAACCGGGATGCGTCATTCGACATTGCCGTGATCGATATTACCATGCCTATCGTGAATGGCGTGGAGGTGCTGTCGCTGATAAAGCGCATGAGTCCGTTTACGGAATGCATTATGGTTACCGCCAGGGACGAGGCCAGAATCGCCGTGGAGTGCTTGAAAAAAGGGGCTTATGATTATCTGGTCAAGCCGATTGGTGCCGATGACTTTATTCGCGCCATCGATCATGCCCTTGAAAGAAAACGACTTCTGGAAATCGTGGAGTTGAGCAAGAAACAAATCCACGCCAAACCGGCAAACCATGCGGCCTTTAATGCCATTGTAACAAGATCTTCGAAGATGTACAGCTTATTGAGGGAAACGGAACTCCATGCTGTAAGCGAAATGCCGGTCTTGATTTCTGGGGAGACCGGCACCGGCAAGGAGCTTCTTGCCAGGGCGATTCATGCCGCCAGTCCCAGGGCCAGAGGCCCTTTTATCCCGATCAATATGGCATCGCTTTCAGAAAACCTGTTTGAATCCGCATTTTTCGGTCATGCCAAAGGGGCATTCACAGGGGCTCAGTGTGAGCATATGGGCTTTTTGGAAGCCGCCGATGGCGGGACCCTTTTTCTGGATGAAATAGGCACGTTGCCGATTGGACTTCAAGGCAAGTTATTGCGCGTACTGCAGGAAAATGAATTCATTAAACTGGGGACGAATAAACCCCGCCAGGCGGACGTGCGTTTTGTTGCGGCAACCAATGCGGACTTGCACCGGTTGATGGCCGACGGTTTGTTTCGTAAAGATATATACTATCGGCTCAGGGGTGCGCAACTGCACCTGCCGCCGCTTCGGGAAAGAAAAGAGGACATCCCTGTCCTGATCTCGCATTTTCTGGGTGAATTCCGTGGGATGCACGAGCGCCCAGAGGTAACTGAAGATGCCCTGTCAAAGCTTATCGTGTATGACTATCCCGGAAATATCAGGGAGCTCAAAGCGATCGTTCAGGCGGCGTTGAATCTTTCCCGAGGCGGATCGATAACCACAAACACGCTTCCGGCGGATATTGCAAGACTGAAGAATCGCTGTGCGAACATATTCCAGGATAAATGCCACCCCATGGCGCCGATGGCCTCTCTGGCTGAAATGGAAAAAGAACATATCCGTAGAACCCTTAAAGAAACCGGCGGGAACCTGACGCATTCGGCAAGTGTTCTGGGGATTTGCCTGAATACCCTGCGCAAGAAGCTGGACACCTACGGTATTGATAGAAAGTGAACAGTTCAAAAATTGCCGCTTTGTTCCAACTGTCCGAATAGACAAACTATCTGTTTGACCACTCAGAAATTGAATGGTGGCAACTCCTATTCCCGTTGGCGCCTGACGCCTGAGTTTCTCGCATAAAAAAATCCAACTAACTGAAATCAAACAAAATATCATTACTGTTTTCCGCACGGATCGCTTTGGCCCTTCAATTGCACTATGTATCAGTCACAAGCATTATCGTCGCCTCGAAATCGTTCATGTTTCCGAGGCTGGAAGCGGAAGGTTCGGTTGAATAACCGGTTGGTCATTGCATCACATGTCGGGCGAAAAGGTTCAAGAAAAGTGCGCACAGGGGGGCATGATGAAGATTCTGGTTGTTGACGATGAGAACATGCAACTCAAAAGCATGAGGATCGGTTTGAGGACTGAAGGCCACTCGGTTGTCACGGCTCTAAGCGCCGAGGAGGCCATTGAACTGGTGAAGGCTGATTCTGAGCCATTTGACTTGATTATTACGGATTATCTCTTGACGGGAATTTCCGGTCTGGACTTGTTGAAGACGGTAAGGGCGGAAAAACAATTCATCCCCGTGATTATGATGACGGCCTATGGAAGGAAGGAACTGGTCATCGAAGCCATGCAAAACCAGTGCAACGGTTTCATTGAAAAACCTTTTTCATTGGAGTGGCTATTGCTTGAAATAGCCAGGGTCAAGAACCACGGGATTCAAAATGCAAATTACCATGCACTCAACAATCGTTTTGCCCAGACCGTCCATCAGATCAATAACCCGCTGTTGGCCATTCAGGGAAATGCGCAGCTTGCTTTGCTTTCCCATTATGATCCCGTGACCATGAAGCACCGCATGGAAGCAATCGTGGCGGCAACGGACAAAATTATGGAGATAAATAAAAAAATCCTGAACCTGGGCACGGCCAGGGAAATGAACATTAACAAGGAAAAAGTAAACATAAAGTGGCTGTTGGAGGATTGTCTGAACATGTTTGAAGGCCTGATGGCCATAAAAGAAATCTGTCTTGAGAAGGTAATGGAAGAAAGTCAACTGCACGTTTCAGGGGACCGATTCGGCCTTCAGCAGGTCTTCAGAAATCTGATCTTGAACGCCATCGAGGCCATGGATGGCAGCGGGCACAAGCTTCTGCGTGTCACGGTGGAGATGGACAAGACCGCTTCATGGATATCGGTGCATATCGCGGATACGGGGTGTGGGGTCTCCGATGCGTACGGTAAAGTGTTTTTCAACTCCGGTCAAACAACCAAGGAGAACGGCTCGGGAATGGGCCTTCGTGTTGTCAAAGACGTGGTTGAACAACATGAAGGCCATTTGCAAATCAGCAGCCGGGAGGGACACGGCACCATTATCACCGTCAATCTTCCCGTCATGGATCGTAAACGTAACGAGATCGTGTTTGGAGCTGTCGCGTCGGGTTCGGAACCCGCCCCTACGAAGACAACCGAACATTATACAAGAGGGGAGGGTGAATGAGAACGATAGAATCGGCAGAACGAATGGATCGGACAGTAAAGACGGCTATCCCCAAAGAGGGCAAATATCTTACCTTTACGCTGGCAGCCGAGGAATACGGCATTAGCATTTTAAAGATCAAGGAAATCATCGGTATGATGTCCGTTACATCCATGCCAAGGATGCCCGATTATGTCAAAGGGGTGATCAATCTTCGGGGCAAGGTGATTCCCGTGATTGACTTGAGGCTCAGCTTCCGTATGCCGGCCAGGGACTATACCGAACGAACCTGCATCATCGTGGTGGAGATTGAAGGGCAGGTCGGTACGGTGAAAATCGGTATCGTGGTGGATGCCGTCTCGGAAGTCCTGAACATCAAGCCTGAAGACATTGAAGAAACGCCTGCCTTCGGGACCCGGCTGAATACGGATTACATTCTGGGCATGTCCAAGATGGGTTCGGGTGTGAAGATATTACTCGATATAGACAGGGTATTGAGCGCGGATGATATGTGGGTCTTGGAGCAGGCGGCATAGGATAACCGGAGGCACTTCCATGACACTGGTCTTGGCGCCCATTGTTGATTCGGTGAGTAAGTCAACCTATTTGGATACACGATAGCTTAAATCAAAAAGAAAGGTATGGACATGTCGATTAACAACATGAAACTGGGGACAAAGTTGGCGGGTGGGTTCAGCGTCGTGCTGATGCTTGTGGTGATAATTGCTTTCATTGGCATCTCGCGCCTGAATGTGTTGAACGGTTATCTTGATGATGTCATCCATGACAATAACGTAAAATTAAAATTGGCAAACAATATTGCCGGTGGGATCGATGAAATTGCCCGTTCAGTGCGAAATATTGTTCTTCTCGAAGATATGGGTTCCATGCAGAAAGAAAAAGATAGAATCGATGCAGCACGCAAAAATTTCTCAGAATCTTATGAAAAACTTGTAAGAATGGTGACCAGTAATAAAGGCAAAGAAATTCTGGCTACCGTCAAGGGGAGTCAAGATGTGGTAAGACCTTTGGTGGACAAAGCAATGTCGCTGGGTTTGGAAAATAAGGCATCCGAAGCGACGCAGGTGCTAATGAACGAAGTGCGGGGGCCGCAAGTCAAACTCATCGAAAATGTTAAAGCCATGGTTGCCTATCAAGAAGAAATGACCGACAAGGCGGGCGAAGCGGCTGGCCATGCATATTCCACCGCGTACGCTTTGATCCTTTCTATTAGCGGACTGGCATTGGTAGTGGGGGCATTGTTTGCCTTTTTTCTGACGCGGAGTATTACAAAACCATTGAACAGGGTTATTGAAGGACTGAGTGAGGGTGCCGAGCAGATCGCATCCGCGTCGGGACAGGTGTCGTCAGCCAGTCAGCAGTTGGCGGAAGGGTCATCGCAACAGGCGGCTTCCATCGAAGAGACTTCCGCGTCGCTGGAAGAGATTGCCGCCATGACCAAACAGAACGCCAATAACGCCACACAGGCCGATAGCCTCATGAAGGAAGCCAACCATGTGGTGAAGCAGGCCAACGACTCCATGACCGATCTGACCCGATCGATGAATGAAATCACCCAGGCCAGCGAAGAGACTTCCAAGATCATCAAGACCATCGATGAGATCGCTTTCCAGACCAACCTGTTGGCTCTGAACGCCGCGGTAGAGGCGGCCAGGGCCGGAGAGGCCGGCGCGGGCTTTGCCGTGGTGGCCGATGAGGTCAGAAATCTGGCCATGCGGGCGGCCGATGCCGCGAAAAATACGGCCGTCTTGATCGAGGGGACGGTAAAGAAAGTAAATGAGGGGTCGACAATGGTGACCCGGACCTATCAAGCCTTCACCCAGGTGGCTCAGAGTGCGTCCAAGGTTGGCGAATTGGTGGGTGAAATCGCTGCGGCATCAAGAGAGCAGACTCAGGGGATCGAGCAGGTCACTTTGGCGACATCTGAAATGGACAAGGTCGTGCAGCAAAATGCGGCCAATGCCGAGGAAAACGCCAGTGCTTCGGAAGAGATGAACGCCCAGAGCGAAGAGATGCTGGGTTTTGTCGCGGGACTGGTGGCCCTGATCGGCGGGAACGGCAACGAAAATGGTAACGGTAAGGGTGGCAGGCAGGCGATTGCCAGGGTATCCGGAATCAAAGCTCATAAGACCAAGACCATTGCAGCCCTGCCAGTGGCGGTAGTAAAAAGCAGGCGATTGGCGCTTCGAAACAAGAAGTATGTAAATCCGCATGAGGTTATTCCAATGGATGATGGGGATTTACGGGATTTTTAATGTGCCGGAAAACTCCCAATCCAGAGGGCCAAAATGTGCCGGAATTGTCGCAGGCCTTGCGCAGCAAGGCCGAGGAAAAACTCCGGACCCTGGTTGCGGGAGCGCAGAATCGGATATCGAATGGCATGGACCAGCGCATCCATTCCGGTGCAGGCTGTCAGGTAGAGGTCCATGGTAAGGTGGTTTCCGGATCAATGAGGGCCACATCCGGAACCACGGTTTTACTGATGATGGCGATTTTGATTTTTCTTACCGGATTGCTGATGATGACAAACTGGGATACATCAGCGGATGTGCCGGCAGTTGTGGGAATAACGTGCCGACCGCCGGCAGCTTCAGACTATAAGCGGCAGTACCCCATTCTTTGAATCTGCAGGGATAGCTGTTTGACGCGGCTGAGCTCTTCCTTCAGCAGAATGTCGACAACTTCCCGATCTTTTCCTTCGCAGATGGCTTCCTGCATGCTCATGAAAAAAATTACCGAGTCCTTCTCAAACTGCAGGGCCAGCTTCAGGACATCCGCGACATCCTGGATCTTGTCCAGTTGAACGCTTAATGCGCCGCAGGTTTTATAGACGTGCTGGTCCGCCGTTGCCTTTACATAAACTTCCATCTCGTTTTCCGGATCAGGCGTTGACGGCCCACTACCCCAGGGCGAGTCGGCCTTCAGGCTTTTGATTTTATTCATGTGTTCCAGCTCTTCCTGGGCAAGCGCGGCAAACTGTTTCTTGATTTCAGGGTCCTGAATCTTGTTTTGCGCCTGTTCGTAAAAAGCCCTGCCGTTTTCCTTGATTTCAAGAGCAAGCTGAAAAACTTCGGCGGCATTAAAACAGTAAATCATGAGAGTGGTCTCCTTTTAAGATGGATATGATCAACCCGTTATCGATCGAATACTATTCCGGTAATTGTTTTTTTATGGATTTTCATTTATAAAATCCATGGTGAGTTTATTAGTCCAACAATTTGATGAAAATATCAAGTTCAAATACTGCTGTTGACCTGAAACTGATCCGGATTTTGGAAACAACACTAAAAACGCTGCTGCTGGACCGGGCTGTTTGGTTTCGATATTAGGAGGCTGTTAGCCACTCTCATGTGCGGCAGATTCACATTGCATTTTCCCGTTGAGCTTTTGGCCGAAATATTCGGTTTGCCGGATTTTCCCGGACTTGTTCCCCGGTACAACATCGCTCCGACGCAGGCGGCGGCCGTGGTTCGAAGCACAGGAAAGGTTCGCGGACTTGATCTGCTCCGATGGGGCCTTGTGCCGTCATGGGCAAAAGACATTTCCGCCGGCAGCCGGATGATCAATGCCCGCAGCGAAAGTCTTCCGGATAAACCGGCGTTTCGAAATGCCGTCCGGTTCCGGCGATGTATTGTTCCGGCTTCCGGTTTTTACGAATGGAAACCGGAAGGCTCCCGTAAAATCCCTTATTACATTCGCCTGTCGGACGGTGCGCCCATGGGTTTTGCCGCTATCTGGGAAGCCTGGAAAACACCGCAAGGCTCTTTGCTGGAGACGTTCGCGATTCTGACAACATCGGCAAACCCTTTGATAGCCACCATCCATGACCGGATGCCCGTCATTTTGCATCCCGATACTTTTGGCCTCTGGCTGGATCAGGATGTGCGCGATCCCAAACAACTTCAGCTCCTGTATCTACCGTATTCCGCCGACCTTCTGATTCTCCATCCGGTTTCGACCCGGGTCAACAGCCCTCGAAACGACGATCCCGCCTGCATCGAGCCCACACCTTCCTGAGGGCGGCATGGCTCCGGGTTTTTCGCCTTGAGGCAGAATTTCTCTCAAGGGTTCTCCTGATCCTTCCCTTCTTGACAGGATGATTCCAATATGCTATCAAATGACATAGATGTCTAATGATAGAAGATCGGGGGGAATATGGAGAATCTTACCCAGCGCCAGCAGCAGGTTCTGGACTTTATCACCCGGAGCATCGAGACAAACGGAGCACCGCCGACCCTTCGGGAAATTTCCGCGCATATCGGCACCCGCGGCACCGTGACCGCGCTTCACCATATTGAGGCCATCGGGAAAAAAGGTTATCTGCGCCGAAGGGAAGGTAGCGCCCGGGGAATTGTCCTGACCGGAAAAGCCGCAAGATCCGAAGCGCTGGTTTCCCTTCCCATCGTCGGAACGGTCAGCGCGGGCCTTCCCCAGCCGGCTGTTGAAAACATCGAAGGATACTGCGCCATTTCTCCGGAATGGGTGAAAGGCGATGACTGTTTCTTTCTGAAGGTCAGGGGAGACAGCATGATCGAAGCCCACATCCTGGATGGCGATTTGGCCCTGATCCGACCCCAGCCGACTGCCGAAAACGGGGAAATCGTTGTTGCGCTGATCGACGATGCCGCGACATTGAAACGCTTTTACCACGAAGGCGATCACATCCGCCTTCAGCCTGAAAACCGCCGCATGAAGCCCATTCTGATCCGGGAAAGCGATGCGGAAACCGTCATTGTCGGAAAACTCCTGAAAACCATACGGAGCTATGACTAAAGATGGTGACAAGAGGCCTTCCCATCCGCATTGCCGTTATCTATGAGCCGGGAAAACGCATCCGGCCCGTCTGGTTCGAGCTGAACCGCCGGCAGTACCGGGTTGTTGAAACCACCTATCACTGGCGGGACAAGATCGGCGAAGCCCATTTTCTGCATTATACGGTCACGGACGGCGAGGCCCTGTATGAGCTTGTTTTCAGCCCCCTCGATCAGGTCTGGACCTTGAACGCCCAGCAGACGGAGTAATGCCATGCCAGCAGACGCAGTTGCCATGAAGGAGCGGATCATTCTGCATATCGACATGAACGCCTTTTTTGCCGGTGTTGAGCAGCAGGCAAATCCGGCTCTGCGGGGAAAACCGATTGCAGTCATTGGTGCTGGCGGCAGAACAGTGATCACGACCGCCTCCTACGAAGCCCGGAAATACGGCGTCAAGACCGGCATGGCCATCTGGGAGGCAAAGCGTCAGTGTCCCCATATCATCCTTGTTGTGGGAGACAACCGCAAATACACCTACACCTCTTCCCGGATTTTCCACATGATGCTGGACTACACGCCGCTGGTGGAGGTGTTCAGCATCGACGAGGCATTTCTGGATGTTACCCATTCCCTTAAAATTTTCGGTACGCCGGAGCGCATTGTGTACCTGCTGAAGGCCCGGATCAGGCAAAGTTTCGGCCTGACCTGCTCTGTCGGCATTGCGCCCAACAAGCTCCTTGCCAAGCTTGCCAGCGAAATGAAAAAGCCGGACGGGCTTACGCTTATTCGTCCGGATGACATATCCCGGGTCATGGACCCCCTGCCCATCACGGACCTTTGCGGCATCGGCTCCCGCACGGAACGGCGCCTGAATCTTCTGGGAATTAAAACCTGCGGGGATCTGGGGCGGTTTCCGATTGATATCCTGAAAAGAAAGTTTGGCATCATTGGCCAGCGGTTGCACGAGATGGGGCTGGGCATGGATGACAGCCCGGTGGTTCCGGCAGGTGAGCAGGACAGAGTCAAATCCGTCGGGCACTCCATGACCCTGCAGCGGGATATTTCCCGGAGGCAGGATATTCTGAAATATCTGCTCCAGTTGTCCGAAATGGTGGGCAGGCGGGCCAGGCGCTACGGCGTTTCCGGCAAAACCGTCAGTCTCTATGTCCGGTATGCCGATTTTTATTCCAGCTTTGGCAAACAGCAGACCCTGGCAGCCCCCATCAGCCAGAGCGATGACATCTACAAAGCGGCGATCGATATCCTGGATACGGTCGAGCTTCAGCAGCCGGTGCGGCTTCTCGGGGTTCGGCTGTCCAATCTGCAGCATCAGGCTGCCCAGCTTCCCCTCTTTCCGCGGGAACGCAGAAAGGCGCTCATGGTCCGGGCCATGGACGCCGTCAACAACCGCTACGGCGACTTCACCGTCACCTTTGCCAGCCTTCTGGACACCGAGGAAAAAGGCAGTCACGTCATCTCGCCGGCATGGCGGCCGGACGGGATACGCTGCGTCGATGTTCAGTGATGGGGGCCTGTGAATTGTGGATAAATTCAAAGACAGAGAAATACCTCAAAAAAAGTAGAAATCGGGGCAGCGCCATTCCGCTACGGGTTGATCCGTTACCCTCTTAAACTCGACTCATTATTGTATTGACAGAAGGGTCCACTTTAGTTCTATCGCGATGGTCTTGGACTGAAGACGGAAGGGTTTTTCGGCAAGGAATTCGAATATGGCGCAGTGGCTTTTTTTGATTTGCAAGCCGGTTTAAAGCTTGCGATCTGGCCGCGCGCGAGCATTTCCAATGATTCAGGCCTTCCGTTAAACACCCCGAGTCCCACCGAGTTCACACTCGGGCATAACGTATCGTCAAAGTCTGAAGTCGATGCTGTCATGGAGCAGGCGCGGATTGCTGGCGCCATCATCGTAAAGCCGGCTCAGGACACATTCTGGGGTGGTTATGCGGGCTATTTTCAAGATCCCGATCAGCATCTGTGGGAGGTGGTATGGAATCCTCAGCTATCAGTCCAAGATTGAGGCATAATCCTTTGTCCAAAACATGGCAAGGTCCTTGAGATTTTTCTTGTATAATTTGCAACATGAATGCATATTATCTGCATGTGAATAGATAGACATTCTGAAAATTTGCTCCGCCGCATGGCCGAACAATTTCCGGCCGTGCTGGTCACTGGTGCCAGGCAGGCGGGAAAAACATCTATACTGCGACATCTGTATCCGCACGCATCCTATCTCAGCCTTGATCTTCCGGCAAATGCCGAAGCCGTGGATGCCGCACCGGAGCAATTACTGGATCAATATCCAGAACCGGTGATCATCGACGAAATTCAGTATGCACCCACGTTACTCCGGTATCTGAAATACCGGATAGACGCAGACCGTTCTCCCGGAAGATATTTTTTAACCGGGTCACAGGTTTTTCCTCTGATGCAGGACGTTTCCGAGAGTCTTGCCGGAAGATGCGCGGTGTTGAACCTGCACACCCTATCCAGATCAGAACTGCTGGATGCGGGCAGGCAAATCGCGGAAACATCCTATATATTCCTGGGGGGATATCCGGAGCTGCATGTACGGGCGAAAGCGGGTTTGTGGTTTCCAGCCTATGTGGCCACCTATCTGGAACGGGATGTCCGGAACATTTTAAGGGTCGTGGATCTTCAGGATTTTAACCGGTTCCTGCGTGTTTGCGCGCTTCGATCATCACAGGTTCTCAACTATTCCGACCTTGCCCGGGATACCGGAATTGCACCCAAAACCGCCCGGAAATGGCTGGGCCTTTTGCAGACCTCTGCTGTTGTCGCCCTGATTGAACCCTATTTTGGCAATCGGACCAAACGGATTATCAAAGCTCCAAAGCTGGTTTTTTTGGACACCGGTCTTGCGGTGTTTCTGGCCGGATTTCGTTCCGATACGGATTTGTTTGCATCCTCTTTTGCAGGTGCTTTCTGGGGATCCCATGTTTGCGGCCAGATCATGAGACAGGCCGCATCCCGGGGCATCACCACGCCCATTCTCCACTGGCGGACAGCCAACGGCGCGGAAGTCGATCTGGTACTGGAAATGGATGGCGGAACGGCAACAGCCATCGAGTGTAAATGGAAAGAGCATCCCGACATTTCGGATGCTGCCGGTCTGCGCGCTCTGGAACAAGCGGAAAAGGGTCGCATCAAAGAAAAATATTTGGTGTGCCGCACCAAAGTTTCCTACAAACTCTCTGATGGAACATGGGTGATGAATCTGTCGGAATGGTTGAAAAATTGGAATCCAAATCAATATGAGAACGGATCAACAATAAAGAACCAAGGAGAATGATATGTCGATGAATCAGAATGGCCGCCCACCCTTTCCGCCCTTTACACGCGAAACCGCCACTCAAAAGGTGCGCATGGCCGAGGATGCGTGGAACACACGCGAGCCCGAACGCGTTTCTCTGGCATATACCGTTGACAGTACCTGGCGCAACCGTGCCGAGTTTCTCACGGGTCGCGAGGCAATCGTGCAGTTCCTTAAGCGTAAATGGGCCAGGGAACTGGACTACCGCCTGATCAAAGAGCTATGGGCTTTTGGTGACGCCCGTATCGCGGTGCGCTTTGCCTACGAATGGCATGACGATTCGGGCAGTTGGTTCCGTGCCTATGGCAACGAGAACTGGGAGTTCGACGAAAACGGTCTCATGCGTCGCCGTATCGCAAGTATCAATGACCTGCCTATTGCGGAATCGGACCGCAAGTACCACTGGCCACTCGGGCGCCGCCCGGATGAACACCCGGGGCTGTCCGAACTGGGTCTCTGATACATGCTCGTCTTTGTCATTGGAACCCGGCCGAACTATGCGGACATCGGAAACCCGGTCTTCAGTCGTTTGACCGTTTCCGCGAGGATTCTTGGGTTCGCAGTTTCGGTTGAGTTCCCAGCAAGCCGGGTCCCGTTTTCTTAACCAGTCTTTAACAGCACAAAAATAAATTTTGTGCTGTTAAAGACTGGTTTGACTATATTCCTATCTTCGGGAGAGGCATCTTTATGAGTCACAGAATATGGGACAATCGCTCTTTTAGAGGCCTGTTGCAGTCCGGGGACGGTGTCATCACAAAGGTCACGAAAGCAAACCGGCATGCCATTTCCTTTCAGGTCGCTTTTGAACTGACCGACATCTTTATCGACCGGTTGAAACATCAGGCGGAACATCTGGTTTTCAGTGAACGGTCCCGCATTGCCCGCCTCGGCGTCAATATCCTGGGCGATGCTCCGAATCCGGATCGCCTGGAAGGAAGCACGCTGTTCCTTGATCTTCAGGCATCGGCGGTCATTCAGGGGTATCCCGGCCTGGATGTCTTAAAAGACCTCTTCACCGCGGGACTTCCCGTCGGAAGGCTGGTATATCTGAATCCCGATGCACTTCTCACTTCCGAGGAAGTACTGGAGGCCATCAACCAGGCGGCGATCAAACTGCCGGCGTCCACCACCATCTCCAGCAACGGCAGTATCCTTATTTCCCCGCACAAAGTCGTCTGTAACCTGAAACCCGGACTCGATAAGGAAGCGCTTCGTCGGATTCTCTTCCGGGAAAACGGAAGGGAAATCCTGAATCGCCTCCAGATTCGCGAACCGGTTCATGCCGTCACCATCGAGCCCGGAAAAGGAGTGATCACCACCTGCTCCATGTATCTGAACGAGCACTATGTCGCCCTGCAAAGCGGTCTTGCCCTGGGAAATCACCTGTCGGCAACCATTTTGGACCCGATAAAAACAAGAGGAATCCGCATTTTTCTTGAAATCGTCAACGGCAGTGAACACCCCATCGTCAATCCCCTGATATCCGCAAAAATATATCGTGTCCCAAAAATGGAAAAAAGATCCGCCCCCAGGATATCGGATCATGGGACAGTGCTTTATTCATACAAGCAGATGCGGGGTCTTGAAAAGCAGCTTGACGCGCAACCGGCAAGCGCCTGTCATTACCTCGACAGGCCGGTGGCGGTTATGGCCAACAGGCCCGGCGCCCTTGCCGGAGCAAATATCTTCATGAACGGCCCTCCGGAAAACTGCAAGGTTTCAGACGCTGTCTGCGTGACCGCCCGAAGGAATTATTCCATTAAGAGCCCCTGCTCCCACAACTACAGCACCGCGAGTATTAAAAAGGCTTTGGGCGGGAACTCCGGGATTCTCACCGTGAAATACTTCCCGAACTTACTGGAGCATCGGGATATCATTAATCTGGCCGCGGAAGGACTCCTTGGCGCGCTCTATTTCT
>CAIVVZ010000601.1 GCA_903909505.1 uncultured Desulfobacteraceae bacterium | reverse complement strand
TTCAAAAACAGTGATTTTTTTTCGTTAAGACAACTCAATTTAAAGAAAAAGAAAAGGAGAATGTAATGAAAAAGCATTTTGTCAGCATGGTACTTGTATGTGCGATGGTATTGTTTGGGGCGGGAATGAGTCTGGCTGGTCAGGGTAAGGGACCAGGTGATGGTACCGGGCCGATTCACGATGTTCTTTCCGGGGTACCTTTTATGTTCACAGGGGACGTGATCGAGTTTGCACAGGGCGGCAGTTTGACGCTCGCAACCACCACAGCAGATGGCAATGTTCAACTTTATGGCATCGGCCCGGTCTATTACTGGGAGAGCAAGAATGTTGGTTATCCTGTGATTAGCGATACTTTGACTGCAATAGGTTACACGGTTAATTACAATGGCGTTTATGAAAATGTCGTTATGTCGATTACAATTGATGGTACGACTATAGATCTGCGTGATCCTGCAACGGGAACACCCTTATGGCGGGGAGGTAATGGTGGTTCGGGAGGTTCTGGAAGTTCTGGTGGTTCTGGAAGTTCAGGTGGTTCTGGAAGTTCAGGTGGTTCTGGAGGCGGGAAGTGTAAATAGATGTAAAATAATTCCGACTTTCATTTTAACTGTTTTCTTACCTCATAAAAAGGCTCTTCTGTTCAAGAAGGGCCTTTTTAAACATTTTCTGCTTCACATACCGTGCTTCACCTTCGCTCTTTTTCCGCAAAATATCTGCTTCAGCCTGATTATGGAATGAGGCCTACCCAAAGATTCATTTCTGCTGACATCCTGTATCGTTTTTTGTTAAATATGACTTGGGTAATAACGCTACAACGATAATTGTTGATATGATACCTCTAACAACTTTCTTTTTCTGTGCGAAATATGGGCTCTGTGGTTTCGCAGTTGAATCCCTTTGATCAATTCGATAATTTCACTGGGGCTGAATTGTTTCATGGGCAGTACAATTCTAAGCAAAATCCGGATTTGTGACACTGTAACCGCTGGTGTTTTTTTCCCCCAATCTGACCTTTATATGCCAGAGAAAAAAATGCGCCAACATGCATGTCATCATATGGTGAATCCACCCCGGCCATTTTCTCAGCTCATAGTGATCCATGCCCAGTTCGGTTTTAGCTTCTTCAAAACATTGCTCTATCGCCCAGCGAACACCGCTTAACCATACAAATGTTTTCAACCGAGTGCTTCACATGGCATTGCTTATATAGTAGGAATAGATTGGATTTTCACCCAGGGTTCTACAAATAGAAAGCTGCAACAAGAAAAAAAGCGTCCAGTCCAGCTCTCTTCACAGAAAATCGTCAACCTACATCAGGAGAGTATTTGGCTTTTCCTCGCACATCCTCTGAAAACCGCTTTTATATTCCGGTCGGTTTTTTACCATCTGATGTAATTGCAGCAAATGACTTGCAAATGGTGCCTGCTGCGAGTCGTTACGATTTTGGACTCCTTACAAGTTCAATGCATATGGCTTGGATTCGGGTAACCTCCGGACGACTAAAAAGCGATTTGCGCTATTCTGCAAAGATGATGTACAACACTTTTCCTTGGCCGGAAAACCCGAGCGATAAACTCAGGCAAGCGATTGAAACCTCAGCCCAGGCCGTGCTGGATGCCCGAATGCAATTTCCGGATGCATCCCTTGCCGACCTATACGATCCGCTCACTATGCCACCCATATTGCTGAAATCCCACAAGGAGCTCGATAAAGCCGTTGACGCCGCTTATGGGCAAAAGGATTTCAAGACCGAAGCCGAAAGAGTGGCGTTTTTATTTGAACTGTACCAAAAATACACCAGTTGAGAACGGTAATCACTCCATTCGCTTTAACTCTGCCGATAATCATGGCACGATAACAAGGATTTTCTGGAGGATCGGATACTTGGCCCTGGCGGTTGTTTACTGATGAATCATCCAAAATTTTATCAAGCTGTCAGTCAATCAGAAAAATCAAAATGCGCGCTATGCCTGTTCGGAATCAAAAGATCGAAAGACTGGCGGAGTTTGTTAACTGGGGAAAATACCACCATGAACAGAAAATTGATACATGCGATATCGGTTGTTTCAAAGGCAAATCCGGGAGTACCCGTTTTATTGGCTTATTTACGGAAGCGCCTACCAGGGATGAGTAAGTCCAGTTTTGACAAGGCTATTCTTGATTTGGCGCAGTCCGGAGAATATTTTTTAACCCGGCATTTCTATCCCGGCAACTCGACCGAGCAGGAAAAGGAATTGATGATTCCAGATAGCGCCGGAAATTTCTTCATTGCAATCAATTCCCTGTTTATTGATCGGAGTCCGGGGAAAGTCGGAGTATCGCCACCAATAGAAAAGAAACAGATGCCGGAAGAGCTGAAACCCTCCAAGCGGGGCCGGATACCAGTCCCAGAACATCTTGAAGCGGGTCCAGGTTCGACCGAGCTACCGGCTGGCTGAAAGAGATACCGGGAAAACGATCGAAAAGGCATTAATCGGATATTACAAATTGAAACCGCCTGGAAAGTGACCGAGATAACG
>CAIVVZ010000600.1 GCA_903909505.1 uncultured Desulfobacteraceae bacterium | reverse complement strand
CGCAGCTTAGGGTGCTGCTCAGAGTGGTTTTGCCCATGAGAGAATTCAATGTCGATATGACAATCGAGCTGGTCCGTTGGATTCAAAACCGAAACCATCGTGCCTATCTATCGCATAGGAAAGAAGCTGGTGGGTATTAATAACGTTATTCATATTGCGTTGTAGGGTTATTCATGGACAGCATCCCGTTTCAGTTGCAAACAGATGGGGCGCTTTTGAGAAACAGGTCGGTTCCGGCTGGCTTGCATCCGCTCTATAAAAAATGGTTTCGCTTTTATCTGGATTTTTGCCAACAATACCGTTTTCCTGAAAATGATCGAAAAAGCCTGGATCAATTTCTATAGAAATTCCAAGGGAAAAAGCATCCGGATGGGAAGAAACGATCTAAAGAATGGATACTGCAAAATCGGCAACGGGATGTCCTGAAGAGAAGTCTGAATCAGGAATTTGGAAGAGTCGAGAGCAGTGTAACCATCAAGGAAGCCCGCAGTCCGTTTGATTATTAAGTGTTGGCCGTGGAGAAATTAGGTGTGAAAGCGCAGGGTTCAGGTCAGATTTCTGATGATTCGTTTTTCACCGCAAAAGAGGATCAGTTCAGACCCCTTTGCGCAGACCAGGGTCATATTCAGGGATTGGCCCATTTCAACGGCAAGGGCCGTGGGACGGGACATGCCGACAATCATGGGCAGGCGGGCTCTGGCCGCCTTTTGCACCAGTTCGTAGCTGATTCTGGAAGACAGAACCGCCACCGCGGCATCCTTCAGATTGCCGCCCAGCAGCAGTTTGCCGATGGCCTTGTCCAGGGCGTTATGCCGGCCGACATCTTCGGCAAAAGATAATTTTTCAAGCCCGGAATCCAGAATCATGGCGGCATGGGCTCCTCGCGTGCTCTTGTAATAAATCTGGTTTTCCGCAAGCTTGTCTATGCAGGCACAGATCCTGTCCAGGTCTACCTGAAAATTATCTTCCGCCGGTATCAGGATCTGAAACAGGTCCTTGACCATTTCCTTGCCGCAGATTCCGCAGCTCGTCTGACTGATAAAGCCCCTGCGATCGAGAAGGTTAGAAACCTTGTCCCGTCTTTCGGGTTTGAGCCTGACTTCCACGACATTCGGGTCCAGATCCCTGCAGAATCCTATGGTTGCAAAATCATTAAAGCTGTCCGCAAGTCCTTCGCCAAGGCAGAAACCCGCGGCATGAGGGATCTCATCACCCGGGGTCCGCATGACAACGGAATAGGGTTTGCCCTCGACACGGATTAAAAGGGGCTCTTCCTGAATCAGCTCTTGATCGCTGTTCCGGCAGAGCCCTTTTTCACAACGGATAACGCTATAACTTGTCATTCGGGATGTTTCTTTTCCCTCTTAGGATTTTGAAGCGGTTGCGGAAATCCTCCCTGGCCCCCCTTTTTCTAAGGGGGAAAGGTTTTAAGGTTTTACGGAGGGTTACGTTACGCCATATTTTTTTCCACAAGTTCAGCGATATCCATTGTCTTGATCTGCTCTTCCTTGCCCAGCTCTTTCATCCCGTCTTCGATCATGGTCCGGCAGTCGGCATTCCATGATCACAATGTAGCTATGATGTAGTTATGTTGAGACTTGATGTCAAGAAAAAAATGTTTCTGGTTATACTTCCAGAAAAAACGGCAGGATGATCGGATGGCGATGGATGGCAAAATCGAAATATTTCCGGAGGGCCGTCTGCATGCGCGTTCGAATCAGGCCCACCCGGCCCGGAGTTCCCAGGGGAATGTCCTCGACAACTTCCAGAATCACACATACGGCATCTTCCAGGAGATGCCCGGTTGCCGTTTCAAACACAAACCCCCTGGAGAATACTTCGGGACCATAGATCACAATGCCGGTTTCCTCGTCAAAAGCCATCGTAACCCCGACAATGCCGTCTTCGGACAACATCCGTCTTTCCTTGAGGACACTTTTGCCCACATCCCCGATCCCTTTTCCGTCAATCAGCGTCCGGCCGGTATCGACGCGTTCCTGAAGGCGGGCACCATCATCGAATTCAATGGTCTGGCCGTTTTCAACCAGAAAGATATTCTCCCTGGCGATCCCCAGTTCCATGGCCAGACGGGCATGCAGCACAAGATGCCGGTATTCCCCGTGCACGGGCACAAAATACTTGGGCCGGGTCAGCTGGATCATCAGCTTCAGCTCTTCCTGAAACGCATGGCCGGACACATGAATGTTGGATATTTTTTCATAAATGACATTGGCGCCTTTCCGGAACAGGTTGTTGATGATCTTGGCAATGGCCCGTTCATTTCCCGGAATGAATTTTGAAGACAGAATGACCGTATCATCCTGCTTGATCTTGATCTTTTTATGAATGCCGCTGGCCATTCTGGCCAGGGCGGACATGGGTTCTCCCTGACTGCCGGTGGTGACGATGACAATTTCATGGTCCGGATAGGCATTGATCTGGTTGATATAAATCTCCATGCCTTCCGGAATGGTGAGATATCCCAGATTCTTGGCGATGTGGACACTGATTTCAATGCTTTTCCCGTTGAACGCGATTTTCCGGCCTCGGGTTGCCGCAATATCCACGATCTGCTGAATCCGCACGATGCTGGATGCAAACAGGGCAATGATAATCCGCCCCTTGCTCTGCTGCGCAATGCCCGCCAGGTTATCGCCGATCTCCCTGTCCGATACCGTATACCCCTTTTTTTCAACATTGGTGGAATCGGAAAGCAGCGCCAGAACCCCTTCATCTCCGCACAGCGCAAACCGCGCCACATCGGTACTCATGCCGGCCAAAAGATCTATCGGCGCGGAATTGCTGATCTTAAAATCCCCGGTATGCACGACCAACCCATAAGGCGTGTAAATGGCAAGCCCGACGCAATCCACGATGCTGTGGCTGACACGAATGAATTCAATTTCAAAAACGCCAAGTTTGACTTTATCGCCGGGAACGACGCTGTGAAGGGTAGAGTAGTGAAGAATGCCGAATTCTTCAAGCCTGTGACGGACCAGGCCAAGGGTAAAGGGCGTACCGAAAACCGGCACATTGATCTCTTTGAGAAGGTAGGAAAGCGCGCCGATGTGATCTTCATGCCCATGGGTCAATACGATTCCGGTCAGCTTGGACCGGTTCTGTCTCAGATAGTCCATGTCGGGAATCACAAAATCCACGCCCAGCATGTGGTCTTCGGGAAACATCAACCCGGCATCCACGACAAAGAGGGAATCGTCGCACTCAAAGACCATCATGTTGAGGCCGATCTCGCCCAATCCGCCAAGGGGAATGATTTTCAGGCTCACGGTTCAGTCATTCCTTTCTCGAAATTCTCAACTATTACCCCACGAACCCGTTCCAGCAGCTCATCCTTGGTTTTTCTGGAATAATCCGTGGTTTCTATGGGCTTCAGGATTTCCACCGTCACGTTTCCGGGCCGGATCATGAGCCCGTTTTTGGACATGATCCGCCAGGTGCCGTGAATGACGACCGGAACGATCGGCACGCCGGATTCAACCGCCAGAACAAAACCGCCTTTCTTAAACGCCTTGATGGATTGATCCCGGCTGCGCGTGCCTTCCGGAAAGATGAGAACCGATCGGCCATTTCGGATGATCCGCGCAGCCCTTGCCAGACTTTCAAAGGCGGATTTGCGGTTGGAACGGTCAATGCTGATATACCCGGCCCTTTTCATGGCAAAGCCGAACAGGGGTATTCGAAACAGCTCTGACTTGGCCAGCCATCTGAACTGCACCTTTAAATGCGCCAGAATCACCGGAATATCAAAATTACTCATGTGATTAGGCATGAAGATATAGGGCTTATCCGGGTCGATGTTGGAAAAACCCTTTACGGTCACATGGATTCGGCTGGCAAAAAGAATGGATTGGCCCCACAATCTGGCTACGATATGGGGAAGAATTCCTTTTTTGTCAAAAAAAGAAACCACAATGGCCGCGGTACCAAAAACGATGATCACCACAACAACCCACATCATGATGAACGCCGTGCAAAGATAATAAATCAGATCGGAAACTTTCATGAATCACTTTCAAATTTGAGTTGACAACGGCCGGAAGCAGGGAGAGTGAACAGAAATATGAATTCGGATGGTCGGGGATTCAAATTGCGATTTCCAGTTGATTGCAAATGTCATCAATGGTCTGAATCAGCCAGTTTCGCTGAGCGGGAGAGGCGTAACGCATGCAATCGCACCGGACATGGTTCAGGGTTCGCACCAGCAGTTCGCACGATAAGGCGCACTGGCTGAGCTCCAGGGCAAAATAAAACGGCTGGCAGTCCGCATGTTCGGCCTGAATTCCCTCCTGCTGGTCCTGGGGCAGGATCAGCCAGTAAATATCAGGGATGCCCGACTGCCGGAGATTCATATCCAGGTATGCCTTGATCCTGAAATAGTCATTCGGTCTTAATTGATCAATAACATATTGTTTCATGGACTAAAATTATCACAATTTCAAATGCCGCGCAAGGGTGCCGGCCAGATCGCTTAGCAAACTTCCTTGACCTTGGAGCCGTGATTGTACTATTAAAACAAAATGCCGGCAACCCTGTCTTCCATATTTTTTATTAAACCCGGACCGATTGTCCGGCAGGTATTTTCACAAATATCCGCAAAAGCCTGGCTGGTCATCCTGACCGGACTGGGACTTCGGCTTTGGGTTGGCCTGCACACCGTGATCATTAATCCGGACGGTGCGCTTTATATTCACCAGGCCATGGCGTTGTATTATAAAAACTGGAACAGCCTGAAAACCTGCAGATTGACTTTTTTGTCATCCTATCCGGTTCTGATTGCCGGAGGATATTACCTGGTTCATGACTGGATTCTGTCGGCACGTTTGATTTCCTTGTTTTTCGGCACGGCAATGCTTGTTCCCCTTTATCTGATGCTGAAAGAATGGGTCAGCGAAGACAGCGCCATACTTAGCCTGCTGGTATTTGCAGTCACCCCGGTTCTGGTCAGCAACAGCGTTGAACTGGTCAGAGATCCGATTAGCTGGTTTTTTCTGTGTGCCGGCACCTATGCCTTAATCCGCCAGGCAACCACGCCTTCCCCATGGCTGCTTCTGTTTTCATCCCTTTGTTTTCTGGCGGCGATCTGGGCCAGGATTGAGGCCATACTGTTTTTGGCGGTTACCCTGGGATATCTTTTGTGCGATAAAAAAAACCGGAAAACCATCAACATCTTGTTTTTTTTATCCCCCCTTCTTGCGTTCGCGTTTTTTTCAATTGCGGGGCTGATGGTCTCCGGCCTGTCCTTTAACGACCTTCACCGGGGCCATGAAATTGCCCGAAATTTCATCGAGCCGTTCCGCCAGTATCAAAAAATGGCTCAAAGCTTAAAAGAGCTTGTCTGGTCCAGCCCGAATCCGTTCATGGAATTTTTCCTTCCCGAAGCCCGGAACCTGATCTGGCTGATCGCTTTTGGAACGTTATTGAATCGCTTTCTGGAAGCATTCTTCTACCCGTTTGTCGGTTTTTACATTTTCGGCCTTTCCGGAATTCACTGTAAAATCAGATCGGATTCAAGACTTCTATATCTGGCGTTTCTGACGGTCTCCGGCCTGGCCATGCTTTATATGCACACCATTCAAACCTGGATGCTGTATTACCGGTTTTTTGGAATCGTGATGATACCCAGCGCCATTTTCTGCGCCTTTGGGATGGAAAGGCTCCTGGAAATACTTCCCAGGAGACTGTCTGTTCAGCCGACAACTGTTTTTTTGGCGATCCTTCTGTTGATTATCGGTGTCAGTCTTCCAAAAAATCTGAAATCGCCGGACACGGATAAATCGGTTTTTATCCAGATTGGCGAAACCGTTTTTCAGAATACGCCGACATCATCCGGTGCACGGATCGCAACATCCCTTCACACGCAGATGTGGATTTCCTTCTATGCCAATATTCATCGCCCTGGAACCGCGCCCTGCCCGCTCACTCCGGCGAACTGCTGGGACTCCTTTCCCGATGATCCGGATCAGTTTCATGACCGTCTTCGACAAAACGGACAGAATTTCGTGCTGTGGGAAGAAAAAAACTGGCCTTTCCATCGTTTCACATTGTCGGATTCAGCGGAACCGGGAAGTCGATACAAGGAATTGGGACAGTGGTATCATAGGGATACGGGGAAGATGATTCTCTATGCGGTCAACTGACGACGGATTGGGTTGTCGCGTGTAGAGAACACCCATCTGTTTTACACACCGCATCGGTCTGTTGGAACCGGTTCTCAACGCCTTTATTTGCCCTTGACTCCCGATGTGTCCTATCCTATGGTAATTTTATAATACAGTCTTAAAGTCTTAATGATCAGAGACAAGAGGCCTTTATGAAAAAATTTTTAGTCGCCCTTCTAATGGTTATGTTGGGGATAGCCCCTGCCTGGGCCATCCCGAGTAAAAAGCCGGTCGCACCCACCAAATCATCGGCACAGACCAGCCCGAAAAAAACGGCTACTCCGGCCAAAGCCGCCAAGCAAACCCCGCCCCGCGCAAAGGCCCCCGCAAAAGCACCCGTAACAGAACCACTGGTGCCCTACAAAGCCTTTATTGTGGTGGAAGCACAAACCGGAAAAATGCTGGAGGGCGAAAACATTCATCTGCCCCTGCCCCCGGCCAGCATCACCAAGCTGATGCTGGCCGCCATCGTGATGGACAAACTGGAAAGCGGCCAGATCAAGCTCGATGACAAGGTGACCGTATCCCAAGCGGCAGCCGGCATGGGCGGCAGCCAGGTTTACCTTAGCCCCGGCGAGGTATTCACCCTGGATGAGATGATGAGGGCCGTCATGGTGGCCTCGGCCAACGATGCAGCCTATGCCGTGGCTGAATTCATTGCCGGCAGCCGGGAGAATTTCGTCGATCTGATGAACGAAAAAGCCAGATCGCTGAACATGGCCGATTCCCGCTTTCACTCCATGCACGGACTGCCTCCAACCAAGGGCCAGGAACCGGACATGACATCCTGCGCAGATCTTTCCATTCTGGCCGGACATCTGCTATCCCATCCCGGAATCCTGGAATGGACATCCCTGAAAACCGCGCCTTTCCGGAACAACACCCTGATCATGCGGAATCACAACAAGTTGATGAACCGTTTTTCCGGCATGGACGGTCTCAAGACCGGCTTTTATCGAGAGGCCGGCTACAGCATCGCCGCCACGGCCCAAATAAACAACCTTCGCCTCATCGCCGTGGTCATGGGCAGTTCCACGGCCAAAACCAGGGATACCTTTGCCGAAAACAAACTAAAAACATATTTTTCCCAGTATGAAATGATACCGGTGATCAAAAAAGGCGATATCGTGGATAAAAACGTGGCCCTTCCGGACGGCAAGCAAAAAAGCCTCAAGCCCGTGGCTGCAACTGATTTTTTCTATCCGGTACCCCGCGACAGGAAAAAACAGCTTACCAAAGACATCGACCTTCCCGATCAGGTTAAAGGAGAGATCAAGGAAGGTCAGCGCCTCGGCGAACTGGTCATCCGCTTCAACAAGGACGTGGTGGGCAAGGTGGATCTGATTTCTCCGGTGAACGTACCCAAAGCCGGATTTTTCTCAAGATTTTTCAACTTCAAATAGTGCGGCTGCTTGGGATGGCAAAGAAACAAGTTCAAGGACATTCTCATGCCTGAACGTGAAGCTGTCCGAAAAAACCTTTTAAAGATTTACCGGCGTCTGTCCCCCCTTGAACAGTCCCTGATTCACCTGTGTTCCGTTATCTACGAACCCACGACAGAGCCGGTTATTTACAGTTGTTTCCGAAAAACCCGCCTGGCAACCCAATATTCCCACATCACTTCTTTAAAAGATATCAAACCGGCATTACATCATATTCTGCGCCAGGGTCTTCTTACGGACCCCTGGCGGTGCCATCCGGATTTTATGGAACTGGCGACACGCCAGGCAGCCGCGCATGCGGATACGGCCTATTTTCCGGACCTGGTCAATGCGGTTCATGAAATCATGCCGTTTTCCGAT
>CAIVVZ010000599.1 GCA_903909505.1 uncultured Desulfobacteraceae bacterium | reverse complement strand
GCTCCAGAATCGGATATTCCAGGATTCATCCCAGAGCACCGCATGAGACAGGAGAAAAACAGGCGTCATCAACAGACAGATATGAAACGTAAAGGTCATCAGGGTCATGACCGGATGCATCTGCATGTTTACCGATGCAAACGGAGTGACCCAGTGAAAAATGGAACGCAGACTGTATTTCCAACTCATGAACGAAAAAATGAATTTTTCTTTCCGATGAACGAGAACGAGCATGTAAAGCAAACGGTACAGGCTGCCGACAATAAAAACCGTAAAAGCCAGCCATGCCAGCGGGCCGCTGACGAATTGATAGATGTCATGCATGTCTTTTCTCCTTTTATCACCCGAATTCACTGACGGGGATCACCCGGCGATAGAACACACCGTCTTCGATGGTTCTAAAAAGAAGCCGGGTTCCATCCGGACTGAACGCCGGATCCCAGGCCGCTTCGCAGTCGTGCGGCCACAGCCGGTCGTCCAGTGCAATCGTATATTTCCCGCCGCGCTCTACTTTTGCGGCCACATGCCCGCCGTCCGGGCTGAAAACCGGTTTCCAAGCCATATCAAAGGTGTTTTTCCAGGCCGCCCCCTGAACCGCTAACCCCCAGCGCTCATGGTCCTTAACCACGGCAGCGATGCTTCGGCTGTCGGGACTAAATGTCAGATCCGTCACAAAATCGCTGAAAAGAATATTCCAGGCCCTGCCGTCCACGGCAACGGTCCATTTTCCGAACTCAGTGGCAACAATTGCGGCCAAACGGTTTCCGTCCGGACTGAACAGAAGGTGCCAGAGCTGCACATAAGGGGTTTTCCATATCAGTTGACCGTCTTCGGCGAGGCGCCACTTGCCCTTTACCCTGACCGGCGCAAGGACTTTCCCCGTGATGGGATTAAACACCGGGGCCCATACGCCCCCAAAGGTTTTTTCCCAGGGAATGCCGTTGACGGCAATCGTATAGTCATAAAGGGTCAGCCGTACTTCAGCCGCGATTGTCGTTCCATCCGGACTGATGGTGTTGTTCCAGACATTCACAAAGATTCGATCCCAGACGACACCATCCATGGCAGCCGAAATCGTCCCTTCCTGAAATTTATGGATTTCGACTTCTCCTGCGGATATTACCTGAACGGATCCCGCCGTATGCTTTCCATCCGGGCTCAGGACCGGATCGGTCAGGTTCCCGTAGGTTTCTTCCCAGGGAACGTCATTCAAGGCCATGCCATATTGCCGATCCTGCTGAAACGACACCGCGATGCTGCCCCCGTCCCTGCTGAACAGGGGATTCCATACATATCCGAACCGGTTTTCCCAGGGAATCCCATCCACGGCAACGGTCCACTCCCCCATGTCCGAAACCAGGGCTGTCAGCCTGCCATCGGCAGTAAAGCGCAGATACCAGATTTTCTCAAAGGGATTTCCCCAGGTTTCTCCATTCACACAAACATTGAATTCGCCTTCCGCGGAGTTGATAATCGCCGCAACCCGTTCCCCGTCCGGACTGCTATAGGGCTCCTCAACCCATTCAAACCGGCTGTTCCAATCCCCGACGGGAATGCGTTTTTCTCTGGTTTCCCAGTCCCACGCGACTGTGTCCACCATGCAACCTCCTCCCTCTGTAATCCAATTATGAATTCGTACTGTTAAGGCTTGACCGGAATGAGAACGCTGACCGTTGTTCCCTTCCCCGGACTGGAAAGCACGGAAACGGTTCCCTGATGCTGCAAGATCACTCTTTGAGCAATAAAGAGACCCAGTCCGGTTCCTTTTTGTCCTTTGGAAGAAAAAAACAGGGAAAATAGCTTTTCCTGAGTTTGCTGATCCATCCCGATCCCATCATCACTGACTTCAAAGCGCACCTGGTTGCCATTGGCTCTGGCGCTAAAACCGATTCGATGTGACGGTTTACCGGAGTCCTCCACACAGGCTTCAACGGCATTTTCCAGAATATTGACCAGAGCCGTCCGTAACGCCGTGCGGTCAACTTCAATGCTTCCCAGGGAGGGTTCAACGTCACAAGCCCATGTAATGGGCATTTTTTTCATCTTGGGTTCAATAATCTGAAAAACATCATGTACCAGGCTCGATACATGGGTTTCTTCCCTTTTAAGTTCGCGCTCTTTGGCATAATAGAGAATATCCAGAACCGCGTTTCGAATCCGTTCCGCCGTAAGCTTCGCCGCATCCATGCCTTCTTGAATTCGGGTCGGTTCATTTTTCTTCAGACCGGATTGAATCAAGTATAAGCCGCCGTCAAGCGCTGTCAGCATTCCCTTGACCGCATGAGAAATGGAACTCATCAGAAGTCCCAGAGAGGACAAGTGATCCTGAAGCTTTCGCACCTGGGTAATATTGGTCGCCAGTTCCATGACCTGAACAATCTGACCGAAAGCATTCCGAAGCGGCGCAGTACCTGCCAGAAGATGAATCTGTTCCCCGGATTTTGAAGTGGCCGTGATTTCAGCCTGATGGGGCTGGCCATCTTCAAATGTCTTGGAAACCGGACAGTTGCAGCAAGGGTCATACCGATTCTGGTAGACCTGAAAACATCTGGAATCCAGTTCATCCCCGAAGTCTTCCTTAAACCGCTTGTTGGTTGCCAAAATTCTGTAATTTTGATCCTGAACCGTAATGTAACACGGGGACTCGTCAAAAAGCTGCTGATACCGCTGCTGGGTGGCATCCAGCTCGTCCTGAAGACGTTTGACCTCGGAGATATCCGCTGATATTTCAAGCACCAGTTCCAGGGTTCCATCGCTGTTTCGAATCGGAGCCGTATGCACCATGACCAGAGACTGAGAACCATCCGAAAACTCAACGACCTCTCGAATCCGCTGACCTGCGCCGCTGGAAAACGTCTTTCCTACCGGACATTGCTCGGGGGTTGCTGTTTTGCCCTTGTATATTTTCCAACTGTCCTCTCCCACTGCATTTCCCAGGCGCTGACGATACAGATGATTGGCGGCAAGGACTTTCAGTTGACGATTATGTACCGATACGAAACAGGGCATTTCATTGAAATGCCGCAGCCGGTCCTCACCCAAATCACCTGCAATACTTCGCATGGCTGACGAAAGCCCCTCCATGGCCTGATCGATCGCAGTCAGCCGTTCCAGTTCAACGAGTCTTGCAGATTTTTCCTTGACCAACTGCTCCAGGTTTTCCGTATAAGACCTCAACTGACTGCGCATCAGAATACGTTCATTGGCTCGTTTGAGGGCTATTTCAAGGACATCATCGTTGATGGGTTTGGTGACGAAATCCGTGGCTTCCAGCTTAAGACTCTTTATAGCCAATTCCATGTCCCCATGACCGGTAATCATGATGACTTCGGTTTCCGGACTTTCAAGCTTGATTCTCTGCAGCAGACCAATGCCGTCTAGCCCCGGCATTTTAATATCGGTTAAAACAATGGAAGGAGATTGCGTTCTGAATATCGATAGGGCTTCATCGCCGTTTTCCGCGGTAAGCACGTCATATCCCATATCGGATAAGGATATTCCCAGTACCTTGCGGATACCTTCTTCATCATCAACCAGCAGGAGCTTTTTTTGCATGACTTTAGTCAATGTGATGCGTCCTGGTTTGCAGAAATAAGAAAGATAGCGAAGAAGAACAGCATGTAAACGTGGGGACTTATTTATTAATCTGTATCAGGACTTTAAAGGATTAGCAAGTCCAGAATCCGGTTTATGGATTTACGCCTGGAACAAAAGGGATTTCAGCACTGACAGAAGCTGGTCCGGATCAACCGGTTTTTCAAGATATGCTGCCGGTTGCGGAATCGGACAGGGCATGCTGGAATTCAACATGGTGAGATAATGATAAAAACTAATTTTTTCAACCGCTGAAAGCATCACCACTGGAATCGACGCCAGTTCCTGATCCGTCTTGAGCTTCCGATACATCTGAACACCACCTTCACCGGGCATCATCACATCCAGAAGGATCAGATCCGGTTTTCCGGCGCGGGCCTTGGAAACGCCGTCCAGGCCATCACGGGTGGTAACCGGCTGATAGCCGCTGGTCTCCAGAAGAGTGGAAAGGAAGATTCTCATATCGAGTTCATCATCCACAATGAGAATCTTCTTTTTACTCATGGACAAAACGTCCTTTTTTTCAGCCTGAAACTTTGTCCGGATGATTCACGCTGGCAACCGGACATGAAGCCCGCAAAACCACCTGCTCGACGGTACTGCCGAGAATGGCGGCTTCCGGATCGACTTCTTTGGTGTGATGGGCCATCACAATGAGGTCTGCGTTTTTGGCCCGGGAATATTTGAGAATTTCCACATAAGGGATCCCTTCCCAGATACCAATCTCATAATTGTCGTAATCCTTGAGATATCGTCCATAGAGTTTTTCAATTTTCTTTCGGGCTTCCTGGATACGGGTTTCGATCTCTTCCTGAGGAACCACCTTGCCGGCATGCACCTGACTTAAATCGAGCGAATGGAAAATATAAAGTTTGCTGCCGATTTCCTTTGCCAGTTTATAGGCAAAGAGAAATGCCGAAAACGAGGCTTTGCTGAAATCGGTTCCAAATACGATATTGGAGAAATACCACAGACAGGTAGTGCAGGGCCTGCTGACAATCAGCACCGGGCATCTGGCGCCTCTGGCCACTTTCTGCATGTTTGTGCCCACCGCCCCCCGGTACCGGGTCGCACCGGTTTCCTCCTGCCGGGAGTGGGCGCCCATAACGATGAGGTCCGCATCTATCTTGCGCGCCTTTCTCAGAACCTCGGTATGGGGAACGCCTGCAATGGAATCGATTTCATAGCTTTTACAGGTAGCCAGATATTTGTCGTAAGTATTTTTAAGTTCTTCCTTTACCCATGAAATATAATCCAGGTCATAACTTTCTTCTTCGCCGGTGCGGGTATCCACCACAACCTGGCCGAAACCTCGGGTCGGTAGCCCCAGCACATGAAACGCATAAAGCGTTGAATTGTATTTTTTTGCAATGTCAAACGCCACGTGCGCGGCATTATCGCAAACCGGCGTTCCGGTGGTTGCAAACAGGATTTTATCAAACATTGTCACCTCCGTATTTCACAGGCCAAGAGTGTACCATGAAAGCTGAGCTCCCATAAAATGGCATCAATCAGTTCAAATAGCGTGAACACCGTATCGAACTCGAACAGATCCACCTTGTCTCCAAAGACAATGTGCTTGAGTTTCCCCAACCTCAGGGGTATATCCAGAAGGGCTTCGAGCGGAAAGTTCTTGATTTCATGAACATCCGCCCCTTGGCGTCCATAGAGCGAGTGGTATATTTCAAGACGGGGTTTTCCGGGAAAACCGATCATTTCAATGGTTTTGGTCAGCAGCAGATCATCCAGGGACGGGTCCTGGCATCCGCCGGCAGGACTTTTACGGTACTGTTCCAATGAAGCGGCAAAAAATGGATTCAGCTCCGAGAGGAGCGGGTATTTTTCGATCAGTTTAAAATAGCTGCGCAGAGTACAATCGGAAGCCAGTTTCACCTGAGCGCTGAGAAACATCAGCGGCCGGCCGGATTCAACCGGATTGCCGCCTGAAACGATGATACCATCAGATGTCAGCGTGATTTCATTCATTCAGTTTTTCAGATCATTCCTCCGGCTTCATATGATCCGGAACAATCACCATCTTCAGAAGAATCGGCTTCAAAAACGACCAGCGGATACCGACTTTATAGACTTCTTCCAAGTCCCGGACAGCATCCCAGCAGTTATGGCAGGGAGTGATGACCAGTTTCGCGCCGGTTGCCAGAATCTGGTCCCGTTTGACTTTTAGCCCGACGTTGCGCTCTTGCCGGTACCGTCCCAGACCGTTCATACCGCCGCCGCCGCCGCAGCAGAAATTATGTTCCCTGTTGGGTCGCATTTCCCGGAAGTCTTCGGCGATGTAGCTCATGATTTCCCGCGCACAGTCGCTGAGCCCCGCATTTCGAATGTAGTTACAGGAATCCTGATAGGTAACCGGCTCCTTGATTTTTTTAGCAGGATCCAGCTTGAGCTTGCCGGTCCTCAGGGCTTCCGCAACCCATTCCACATAATGGAAGCTGGGAACCGGCGTTTTGCCGCTTTTAAGACCTGCCCAATAAGGCCCTTCAATCACGGTTGCCCGGTAAGCGTGCCCGCATTCGGTCACAACCATGCGCTTGGGCTTGAGTCGCTCCATGGCATCATATACGGCCTGAACCTGAAGTCTGCATCCTTCCCAGTCTCCGGCAAACATGGCCAGACTCGTTTCCTCCCAGCCGACGCTGGGGACGGTCCAGTTTTCGCCGGCAAGATGAAACAAAATCGCCGCTTCAGCCAGATCCTCGGGATAATGTTTGGGCTCTCTGGCATTTACCGTATAAATGATATCCGCGTCTTCTTTATCTACGGGTATCTCAAGCCCCGGCCAGTCTTCCTCATTTTCTTCCGCCATCCACTGACAGGTATCCACCCAGTCTTCGGAGGTGACATCCATCTGGGCACGGTAGATGCGGTGCATGCCGGAGCCGATCTTCAGTTCCCAGGGAACAAACCCCTGGGAAAAGCAAAGCCCCCTCAGGTAGCCGAACATCACGCCCATATCGATCCCGAACGGGCAGTACATGCCGCAGCGGTTGCAGCAGGTGCATTTTCCCCAGGCAATGTCCATTGTCTTTTGCATGAAAGCATTGTCCACATCCCCGTTTCGCTTGACGATCTCGCCCAGCGTGGACTGGATCTTGTAAGAGGGAACCTGTTCGGGATCTTTGTTGTTGGCCAGATAGAAAAAGCAGCTGTCCGCGCACATACCGCAGTGCGCACAGATTTCAAGCCAGGTGCGGATACGCGATTTGCAGGATTTATCCAGCGTCGCCTTCAGCGCCGCACGGTCCACCTCCAGGTGGTTCATTTCCTCGTAATATGTTTTTCCACTCTTATCGGCCAGAAGCGTTAAAAGCTCTTCCTTGGTGTTTACCGGAATTTTATTACAGAGTGTTCCTTCAGGCATAGTATTATTTCCAAAAAAGATAAAGGTAAAGGCATTTTTCGACCGTTCACCATTGACCGCTTACGGTCAATGGTGAACGGTCATTTATATTACGATTCACGTTTTTATTACCAGGCAAGACCCTTGCTTTTCATGCCGCCCCGCTTGATGCCATAATCCATTCCAAGCTGAGCGCGTGATAAAAAGAAACCAACAAAATGGGAAAGCTTGGTGAAGGGGATAGCCATCAGCATAATCTCCCCGGAAAGAATGTGGAGTATCAGCCAGAGCTGGTAATTACCCGACTGGTAATGGGCCATCAGCCCCGTAATAAACGGCGCAACAGCAATAGACAACATCAGATAATCATAGGCTGTCGTGATAATCCGAACCTCGGGCAACGCGATCCGGCGAAGAATCAGAAAAACGGCTGAAACCAGGACAAGAATCGTCAATAAATCAGCGGCAGACTCAGGAATCGTCCAGAGACTGACCCCCCATCTCTCCAGGAGCAGCACATTGTGCGCCATCAGGAAAACCGGCGTAAGCAGGATGCCGATATGGAAAGTAAACACCAGAACCGTTAAAAACGGGTAATAACGCCAACTTCGTGTCCCAAACGGAAAGAGCCAGAAGAATACAGACCGCAACGCACCTTTGATGCCATAGGATACATTAACCGTATAGGTTACCCTGTCCAGCTTCCAGTCCAGACCTCTGATATACTGAACTACCCGCACAACGACGCCGACAAAAAAAACCAGAAACGCCAGCCATGCCAGGGGACCGGTTACAAAGTCATACATGGGCGACTCCTTTAGTCTTGTAAAGACTCTCTATTTCTTTAATGATGTTCAGTCTTATGATGTTCAACCGGCTGCGTATCCGTATCGCGGTCCGTCAGGAACAGCCAGAAACCGGTTATGGCGCAAAGGGACACGATCATGATCAGATAGGTAATTCCCTTTGTAAATGTCATGAAATCCTGTAGCGTATAAAATCCGCCTTCCATAAAAACTCCTTAATGCGTGTCTTTATAATCCGGGTGTTCGTACAATATCGGCATCTTGGTGACAATAAACCGGAAAACCAGAATACCGACCACAACGATAAACACGGATACCATGATTTCCATCCAGTGGGGAAAATACCGCTCGCTGGATGGGAGCTGCCAGTTAAACGCGATCAATGAGATATTCAGCCGGTTAAGCACAATTCCCAGAACCGTCAATAGAGCCGTCCAGCGAATGAGTTTGACGTTTTTATCCCGAACCCCTACTGCGTAAAGGAAACAGGGCAGTGCGACAAATCCGAGCAACTCAAACAGGAACCATGCCCCGTAACCCGTCGTCAGGTAATGCCAGTTGTTGGAAATCGCCAGGCCGATGATCTTGATGGTGAAATACCCGGCCAGAACCAGCGAGGCTGCTTTTCCAAACCCAAGGGTCACACCGGTGTTTTCCTTCAGATGGGTTTCATCCATTTTATCTTCGAAATAATGATGTGACAGCGTGCTTTCAAAAAGAACCATGGAAAGTCCTGCGATAATGCTGGATACGAAAAAATACACCGGAAGGTAGGTGGAATACCACAGGGGATGAAGCTTTGATGGCGCAATCAGGTAAAGGGCACCCAGGGACGATTGATGCAGGGTGGAGAGCACCACGCCGAATATGGTGAGCAGCATGGTCAGACGCACCACGATATTCCGGGCTTTTTTCAGTCCGAGCCATTCCAGGGCAGCCGGTGTAAATTCAATGAAGAGAACCGTCAGATACAAGGCCACGCAGGCGCCGACCTCAAAGAGGAGCGATGTGGTTCCCTGCTGAACAATGAATGGATAGGGAAGCCTCCAGGGACGACCGACATCATAGTGCAGCGCAAAAACAACCAGGGCATACCCCAGAAACCCAGTTAGAATGGCGGGCCGAACTGCCGAATGGTAGCGCTTCATTCCAAAAATATACACGGCCGCGGAAGTCACAAAACCGCCTGCTGCCAGGGAAACTCCGCAGAGAAGATCAAATCCGATCCACAGCCCCCAGGGATTGTTATCCGAAAGATTGGTTACCGCAGCCAGCCCTTTTGTGAATCTCAGCACCGTAATAAAAAAGCCAATGACCAAGATAATCCCCGCAAAGATATTAAAAGGGGTTAGGAGCGATTTGTTGACGGACAGGGTTTTTTCAGACATCCGATGCCTCCTGTTTAACGCTGGCGGCTTCATCCAGAGCTTTTTTTACAGCCTGTTTGATGGCCGAATCCTTATCTTTCTGGGCGTCTTTCCGGGCTTTTTCCAGCTCTCCGGCCAATTTCTGTTTTGCCTTTACTTCAGTTTTTTCAACAGCCTCGGCCACGGCCAGAGCCTGTTCTTCGGCAGACACCTTTTCCTTACGCTGGGAAATGGCATAGATTCCGGTCAGCAAAACCGGCCAGAGCCCCACAACGATGGGTACGGCCCCCAGGGCGCCGGAAGTGAGTTCGGGTGCCGGAGTGATGCCCAGGTCTTCCCGCATGCCGGTTTGCTTGAAAGGCGTCCCGGAAATGTACAGCCAGCTTGTCCCTCCCATTTCGGTTTCGCCATAAATATGGTCTAAATAACGTTCTGGATGCTTCATTATCCTTTCACGAGCAATATTCAAAATATCTTTTCGTTTGCCGAACGAGATGGCCTCTTTGGGACAGGCTTCCACGCAGCCGGGAAGCTGGCCTTTTAAAATTCGGGGATGGCACATGGTGCATTTCATCACCCGCGGTGAGAACACATTGTCGTATTCATAAGCAGGAATTTCAAAGGGACAGGCAACCATGCAATAACGGCATCCGACACAAACCGACTGATCGTAGCTGACGGCGCCCTCCGGGGTTTTCTTGAATGCCTTGACAAAACAGGCCGAAGCACAGGCAGGCTCCAGACAGTGATTGCACTGTTTTTTGACAAATACAGGCTGTTTCGAATTCTTTTCAATTTCAAACCGGTTCACTACCGTGAATGCCTTTGCCGTGGTCCGGCGTTTTTGATTCAGGACGGTTAAATCTTTAAACGGCAGCTCCGGCGGCGGAAGTTCATTGACTTTGTTGCAGGCTGCTTCACAAGCCCGGCATCCCACACACAAGGTAATATCATGCAGAATTGCAAAGCTGTCCGCATACCCCTTGAAATGAACTGTGGAAGAAGCATTGGCGCTTCTTCCCAAAACAGTGCTTGCGCCTGCTGCCCCGATCCATCCCAGAAACCTTCTTCGTGTTAACGACATGTCGCTACCTCTGTTGATGCAAATCAAGATCAGAAGTTCGAAAGAACCGCTTTCCCGAACTTCCGCTCTTTCTGGCTTCGATATTTATCCCGAATATCCTTGTGTCTTCAGTCTATTTGTCTTAGCAGTTACTTTTTTTCCTTGTGACATTCCGTACAGCCCATGGGTTTTTCCATGCCCATTGCCTGATGACAGCCCATGCACTGCTGATGGTAGGCACCCATCAGCCCGGGTGCCATAAGATTTTTTTCGTTAAATGGCTTGTTGTGGCAGCTCTGACATTTCGGAGGCTTCATCGAAACCGGACTGTTGTGATGACATCCCTGGCAGATGGTCATCTGGTCCGGATGAAAATTGCCTGCCAGTTTGTTGTCAGCAATATTTTTCAAAAGCGTCTGCGCAACCTTGCGATGCGGAAACTCAGCCGGTTCATACTGTTGGACCAGTGCCTTGATCACCACTTTTTCCGGAATATCCTTCAGCAACTGCTCCGAAAAGGGGGCGGCCACGGGACTTCGGGAATCCAGCATCGCTCTGGCCATAAGGGGCTCTTCACTTATGGGAATCGGCTCAGTCGTCTGCTGAATGGGTTTCATGTGACATTTCAGGCAGGCCAGTTCGTCTTTTTTCGTTCTATCGATGAAACTGTGGCAGCCGGCACATTTGACATCGGCTTTCTTGAGATCATGGCAACCCTTGCAGCTTTCAACAGCATTCGCCTGATGCATGGCACGGTCCAGCGTCACGCCTTTGCTTTCTTTGGTTCCGATCAGGGTATGACATTTGTTGCAAGCGTTCAGGTCTTCATGGTGACAGACGCGGCAGGTATCCATATAGCCTTCGTGGGCTTTGTGATCAAATGGCGTAAAATTCATGTGGATTTCGGGCTGTATCTGATCTTTGCTGGTTTTGATCAGAACCGCATCCGGCTGGTTTCGTTTGACGCGGGGGACATCTTTTACCTTTTCGATCATGGCCTGCTGTTCCGGATCATGGCATCCGCTGCATTGAACCGGACCTGCTTTTTTCCCGGCGGCAACGGTTTTCCGGTGACAGTCTAAGCAGCCGATGTGTGAGGCCAGTCGATCGGAAATACGGTTTTCTTCCGTGACTTCCTTGTGACAGTAACGGCAGGAACCTTCTTTTTCCTTGGCATAAAATAGCTTTTTGGTTTTTTCGTCATATTCATGGTGGCAAAGCTCACATTTACTTTCATGCGCTTTGGTGTGGCGAAAGTGAAGGGATTTGTCAAAACCCATGGGCTGGCGAATGGAAACAACACCGGGTTTTTCTTTATGACATTCTCCGCATTCAACCGGGCCGGCTTTTTCACCTGCGGATGCGGTCTGTTTATGGCATTCGATACAGCGGGAATGATACAGCTCCATGACCTGTTTTTTGGAATCGTCCTTGAGTCGCAGAAATTTTAATGAAAGTCGATCTTTTTCCGTTAAATGGCAGGCAGCACAGTCTTTTTTCGTTTTTTCCAGAGCTTTGGTATGATTGTCATGGAGAAACTCAACGCCCGGACGTTCCAACTTTCCAAAAGCCTTCAGCGTATCTATCATAATCACATCCGCATGTTTTTGATCCCCATCCTGCGGCTGACTCTCGTTGCCATAAGCGCCGATTCCCCAGATGGATACAATGACAATTGCAGCCGGTATAATGGACTTAATCAGTAAAGATCTCACTTTCCCCATGATACGATTCCTTGTGAAATATCAATGCGCAATAATCAATTAATTCAATGAATAAAAAAACACTGATCGATAGCTTATATAAAAATCCCTGTGTAGGACTAAATCCGCTGACTGGCCGCGTTTTCCAGAAGCGTCGTCTTTGAACAATAAAAACAAAAGCGGATTTCGGATGGATACGAATGTTTGGTGAAATCCATCAGGCTCCCATTTGGGGAAGGAGAAGCTTTTGCTTTAAATCGATGTTGTAATTGCACACTGGGTTCAGCGGTTGAGACGTGAACAACAACTGCCCTCAATTTTCATATTGTTGCTATTAGTCGAGAACATTTGTCATGTCAAAAGCTTTTTTCCATCGCCGTCATGTTTTTTTAAATTATGTTTTTTCATTTCTGTCCGGTTTCTTAAATACTGTTATTTTTATTGGGAATTTTGAATTGACTTTTATCATCAG
>CAIVVZ010000598.1 GCA_903909505.1 uncultured Desulfobacteraceae bacterium | reverse complement strand
CGGAATAACCAGCACGTTTTCCCTGGCGGGAAGAACGATCGCAACATTTACAAACATGCCGGGGAAAAGGAGCTGTTTCGGATTTGCCACGGTTCCCTGCACCTGTATGTTCCGGGTTGCGGCGTCCACCACGGCGTTGACTGCGGTGATTTTCCCCTCAATCACCTGGCCGGCAATCGCATCGGAGGTAACACGAACCGCAAGTCCCGTCTGAATCTGCCCAAGCTGCTGCTGCGGCAAAAGAAAATTGACATAAACCGGATCCAGCGATTGCAGTGAAACGATCGGATCCCCCTCGCGAAGCATCTGCCCCAGGTTTACCAGCCGAATTCCGAGGCGGCCGGAAAATGGAGCGCGAATGTTTTTTTTCCCGATGATGGCTCGAAGGTAGTCGCCCTGAGACACTGTCTGCTTGAACTGTGCCTCTGCATTGTCATAATCCAGCCGTGAAATCAGGTTCAGGCTGAGGAGATTGGCATAGCGCTCGAAATTAAGCTTTGCCAGCGCCCAACTCGCCTCGGCTCCGCGGAGCTGGGCCGTTTCCGAATCGGTATCCTGCTTCAGCAGAACAGCGCCGGCCTGAACCATACCGCCCGATTCAAACGCGAGATGAGCGACCTTCCCGTTCACTTCGGCGGATACGGTCACTCCCTGAACCGCCACCAGCGAACCCACCGCGGTCAACTGGGATCCCCACGACTCCGAATGCGCCACGGCGGTGGTCACGGTCTCGGGTGGCGGTTCGGCCTTTTCTCCCGTGGCGATCATTCGGCGGATCTGAAGGCTTTTAATTCCCGCAAGAATTCCCGTCAGCACAATCAAAAAAACAATCACAAGAACAATTCGTTTTATCATGGTCAGATGTCGCTCATCATGGGCAAGAACAGGTTTTTTTGGAACATTTAGCGTTTCCATACGTCAGACCTGCAGGTGCTTGTTCAACCGTTTTCGAAACCGCTCCGAAGCAATGGCTTCCAGAAGGATCTGATTTTCCAGTTCCAGGAAAACCGGAAGGTCCTTTGAAATCAGGTGCTGAAGTTTCTTGACCCCAGTGATCAGGCGCATGGGCTTTTGGGCGAATTTACGAGCGGTTTCAAGTGCCGAAGCTTCCAGCATCGCCGAGGGGACCACCTGGTTGACCAGCCCGAACGCAAGGGCATGGGCTGCATCCACGTCATCTCCGGATAAGAGCAGCTCCAGGGTTTTGCTTTCACCGAGAATACGGGAAAGGAAAAGCACTCCCCCGCCTTTTGGAACCAGGCCCAGCTCGATGGTGGGATACTGGAAAACGGTTTTATCACCGACAATCCGGTAATCGCACGCCAGACTTATATTCATGAACAGGGAGCCCACTTCGCCGGTGTCGGCATGGATCACGAGTTTTTGTATCCTTTGAATCATGAGAATCAATTGATTGATGGAATTATATATCCGCGTGACGCGTTTGACATCCACACCGGGCTGAGACAGGTCGCGAAAAAACTGAATCGTCTCCTGGCGCCGGATTTTATCCGGACTTCCGAAAAAAAGGATCACCTTGATATCCCGGCTGTGGGAAACCTTGTGCAGATGATCAAACAGCGCCTCTTTCAGATACAGATCGGAAAACTGAAATAGCAGATTCCCCTTGAAACGGATCACGGCCACTTCTTCCATCTGCGTTGCCGAAAACATCTCATGCTCCAGATCAAACGACATTTAAAGCCTCCTTATATCACAGCAACTCAGGTGGTGAGACTGATTTTCAATCTCCGGTTTTCAATCCAGATTTTAGATAGAATAACTGTTGGGATCAGCACCACGGCCATGTTCAGCGTATCGGATGGATAAAAGAGCAGAACCGCGCAGATACCGACCATACCGCGTTCAATGACCGTCAGATTCCGCAGGAAATATCCGACAACCGCGGCATTCAGATAAAAAATCGCCAGAAAGGAAAAGAAAAATCTGGAAATGATCATGACAAGCGCCTGATTCAGGGGCAGGGTATCCAGTACCGGAACCACCAGGATCGCGGTTCCGCTGAAAGACAGGATAAACGTCAGCCCGATCAGATATTTCGGAATCGCCACCCGCGCGGCGAATATGCCGGTCTTGATCGGATCGGTTCCCATGACAGCGGCAGCGGCATATGCGGAAAGCGCCACGGGCGGCGTGACTTCGGCCAGCACCGCATAATAAAAGAGAAACATGTGGGTTGCCATCAGCGCCACCTGTTCGGGAATGCCGTTTAATATCGCCATCTTTTGAATGGTCGGAGCGGTCAGTGCCGAGGTCAGCACATAGGTGGCGATGGGCGGCACGCCCATTCCCAGCAGCAGGCTGAAAAAACCCGTAAAGAGGGTTGCCATCAACAGACTGCTGCCGCTGATATTCATCAAAATGATGGAAAATTTAGAAGCCAGGCCGCTCATGACCATCATGGACATGATCATATTGGCCGCGATCACGGCACTTGCGATCGGCAGCAGGGAGGTGATGCCTTCCGCCAGGGCCTCAAAGAGGTTTTTCAGAGGAGGCCGGATGGTTTTATCTATAAAAGCGAAGATCACGAAGAGCGCAGTCGCCGCCGTAACGGTGATATTTATGGAATACCCTTGATATATCAGAAAGATGATGAAAACAATCGGGACGAACACGTAGCAGTACCGCTTGAAATAGGAGAAATCGATGTCGGTGTTGATTTCAAGCTGCCGCAGTTTTACCTTGCTGACATAAAGCTCGTTGTAGATGACAATTCCGGCCAGATACAGCAGCATCGGCCCGATCGCCATGGCAATAATCATGGAATAGGGAATGGAGAGAAGCTCGACCATCAAAAAAGAGATGGAACCCATGACCGGCGGTGTGATGTAAGCGATCGAGCCGACCGTTGCGATGACGCCCGCTGCAACATACTTGTCATACCCGACTTTTTCATAAAGCGGTTTGGTCAGGGTTGCGACAAACTGCGTGTCCGCGGCGCCGGATCCCGAAAACATGCCCATGAGCACGGCCATGACCGCACTGCATCTTCCAGGCGAAGCCGGACTTCTTCCCACAAACAGCAGGGCGATGTTGGCGATGATTTTCCCGAAATTGAGTCGGGTGACGACAGCACCGAGCGTTGTGAAATAAATGAGGTATTTCAGGGAAACGCCGGTGATGGTGCCGAAAATACCGGCCTCGGTTTCGCAATACATTTTTCCCAGCAGCATATCGAGATCAAAACCGGGACTTGCAAAAACCCCGGGGATCCGGTTTCCAAATATATTGTACAGAAAGAAAATGATGACAAAAATCGGCATGATCGGACCGCTCATTCGGAAAATAACACCCAGAATCAGTAGCATTTCGCTGAATGCCATGAGCAGATCCCACGGCTCCGGCATGATGGCCCGGTAGATGAGTTTCTCGTAATTGACAACCAGATAGATAAAGGGCAGAAAACACAGCACGGCGCAGGCGATATTGGATAGTTTCTGAACCGGCGGAATCAGGGGGGGAAGCATGGTGATGGCCCATACGACAACGGCGGATACCTTCAGGGCAACCGGAATGTCCAGTTTGACGAATTCCAGAAGAATCATGGCTGTCAACAACGCCAGAATCAGGCCTCCGGCAAATTCCCTGTTTTTCAGTCGGAGATAACTCATCAAATATCCGAGCAATGCCACCAGAAAAACATGCGCGGCTCTTTGAACCTGGGTCAGATCCAGAATGGACAAGTGAAATCCCGCAAACGGCGTGTACGGATGAATCACCAGATAGACATGAAAGAGCGTTCCAAAAATCGCCAGAAAAAACACCAGTTTTCGAATCAGATTGTCCATAACAGGTTGACCTCAAGGCAGCCGTCTTTCAGGTAAAAGCTATAAAAGCCCAGTGTTAAAGAAATTCCTTTGATTGAGCAGAATTTCAGGGTGTTTGTCGATTCTTTTAAAACGGCTTCGTTCATGGAGTAAATCCCGTTTGTATAATACGCTTCGGTTGTTTCATCCGTTAAAACCGTAAACTGCTGGAAAAAACCCCCGATCTGAAAATGAATCGAGACGGGCTTTTCCGTGACCGAGTTCACGAATTGAATCTTTCCGGACTGCCAGCGCAGGAGCACCAACAGTCGGGTGCCGCTTTCCAGTTTAACAATTGCGGGTTTGAGGATCATAAACAGACAAACCAGCACGGCAGCAGTGATCAAGAGATAGCGTTTTGTCATGCGCGGCGCTACTTCACAAAACCCTTCTCCTTAAAGAACCTGATCGCGCCCGGATGGAAGGGAATCGCGGTTTTTCCGATAAATTTGGCCGTGCTTTCCAGAGTCGTGTCTTTTGCGGACTTTACGGCGGATCGAAGCGTATCGGCATTGTCAAAGACGGCCTTGGTGATGGCATAAGCCACGTCTTCAGGCAGGGATTCCGGGCAGACAAACATGTTCCAGAATGCCAGGGTCGGCGTGTCGACAGCGGTTCCATAGGCTTCCTTGGGAATCATCAGCGAATCGGTCAATCCGGCAAATTCTTTTTCAAAAGCCGCAACCCCTTCATCCCTCTTTGAAATGGGCACGATATAAAGGTTCATTCCCTTGCGGGTCAAGGTGTTGGACAATTCAATAATGGAGCCGGTAGGCAGGCCTCCCGACCAGAAATAGGCATCGATGGTGCCGTTGGTAAGCGCTTCGTCCGATTCCTTGGCCCCGAGTTTTTCCCATTTTTTGAACTTTGCCGGATCGATATTGGCCGATTTCAGCAAATTGAAAGCAGTAAACTCCGTCCCCGACCCCGGCGCGCCAGTGGAAATCTTTTTGCCCTGAAGGTCGGCCAATTTGACGATTCCGGACTTGTCCGTTGTGATGATATGCAGATAATTCGGATACATCATCCAAAGGATATTGGCCTTTACGGGTTTTTCCGCAAATTTTTCATGTTTTCCCGTGACCGTGAAATAGGCGGTATCCGGAAGCACCGTGGCCAGAAAAAAGGTGCCTTTTACAATGTCTGTTTTATCCCGGATCAGCATCATGTTGTCAACGGAGGCTGCGGTTTGTATCGCAATTGTTGATGGATAGCCATTTTTACCCATGATTTCAGATATCTGAGTTCCATAATAATAATAAACACCGCCGATGCCGCCGGTGGCGATAACGATTTTCGGGCCTTCGGCATGTGAAGTTGCCGCTGTAAGCAGGAAAAGCGCCAGAACCAGTATACCGATTTTTTTCATAGAGTTCTCCTTCGCTGTAAAAATGGGCCGAATGATTAGACGTGTGCTACCGAGGAACGTGATGACGATGAATCCCCCCTTCCTGCGTGACGGGTTCTTCCAAGGGAAACCGCTTGAAATTGACGAACTCAGCCGGGAAAGTCAAGAAGTAAATAAGGCGGATTCATAAAAAAACGACGTCGTGACGTTGGCAATTCCTTTCATCGCGAAGGAAGCACGGGCCATTGACAGTCCAGTACCCCGTTTTGCGCCAATACCTGCTCAACCTGGCCGATACCGCTGACCCGTTCAGCATTCATACCCACAAGCCTGGCAGCATCCACATTGGTCTGGCTGTCATCTAAAAACAGGATTTCAGAAGGTTCGCACGACAAAACTCTAACGACATACTGGAATGCAGCAGTGTCCGGTTTTGCCATGCCGATCTGAAAAGATGCAAAATAATAGTCGAAGCAACCTTCCAGTTCCATCTCACTCATCAGGCGAGGCCAGTGAAGCTCATTGGTATTTGAGAATATCGCCAGCGTATAATGCGGCGGGATTCTTCCAATCAGCGCCTTTGTCCCGGGGAACAGTCCTTTTGGCCAGAAGGTAAAATACGCGAGGATTTCTTCGGGGGCAATCGACAGCTTCATCTCATTCACCAATTCATGGGCAAATTGGGCGGCGCGGATTTCACCTTTTTCAAACGCTTTCGCCGCTGGTGAGGTCAGCCAGTCCGACAGCTTCTGCCCGGATGACGGCACCAGATCCACCCAGTCGGCGGGTATCGGTCGCGCCGGCAGTTCCACAAGGACGCCGCCGAGGTCGAAAAGAATTACGGATAGTTCTCTGTTCATGTTTTTCACCCGAGGTTCACATAACATGCTCGAATGCCCCTTTTACAAAAAAAGGGGCATTCCCACTTCTTGCTTTGGAGTGCGGACACGCATGGTGATTGATACAAGATACTGGGGCCTGCTGTTTCACTTGACACCAGTACCACAGAATGCTGCTCGCTTCAATGGTTAGGCATTGACATGCAACCGATGGATGCGTTAATTATTCTCATCACATTTTGCCAGTTCATTGTCTCATCAGCCCTTCCGCTTGTGAAGGTGTGATCATGATGCGGCAAGATTTAAACAACAGCATTGGACGATTGTATTTTCTTTTTAAACACTACCTTTGAAAAGGGATAACGGATGAAAGCCGGTTCTTTCATGGCATGCCACGACTGTGATCTTCTTCACCGAATTCCGGCAATTGCCGAGGGAATGACTGTCAGTTGTTGCCGATGCGGCGCGTTGCTCGCAAAGCCAAAACAAAACAGCCTCGAACGAACACTTGCATTGGCCATTACAGGACTGGTCCTGCTAGTGATGGCCAATTCGTTTCCTTTTCTCGGTTTCAAGATTCATGGCCAGGTCCAGCATACGCTCCTTCTGACCGGAATTCAGCAGTTCTATACTTCGGGGATGCCGTGGCTGGCTGTTCTGGTTTTGTTCACGACCGTCATCGCTCCCCTGGCTCAGTTTCTGGCTCTGATCTATATCCTGCTTCCTTTAAAGTTCCAGCGTCAGCCACCCGGCATGTTTCATGTCTTTCGCTGGATGCAGCAGCTCCAGCCATGGAGCATGATGGAGGTTTTCATGGTCGGGATCCTCGTCTCCATGGTCAAACTGGCAAAAATGGCGCAGATCCTTCCGGATGTGGCCTTATTCTGTTTCATGGCGCTCATTTTCGTTCTGGCCGCATGTCTGGCCTCCCTTGACCCGCACCAGGTCTGGGAGCATTGGGAGAAAAACGGATGCCGCCATCAGCATTGACCGCCAAAACCGCATCTCTTGTGAGTTGCACGGTTTGCCATCTTCTCATTCGAAAACACACCGGAACGGCCGATTCACTTGGACAATGCCCACGATGCGGGGCGACCCTTCATTCGCGAAAGCGCAACAGCATTGCCCGCACCTGGGCGCTTATCCTGGCGGCATTTCTGTTTTACATTCCGGCCAATCTGATTCCAATTACCAAAATCACCTCTCTGGGAGCAGTACAGACGGACACCATCATGAGCGGCGTCATTTATTTCATTGCCACGGGGATGTGGCCGATTGCCCTGATTATTTTTGTTGCCAGTATTTTTGTTCCCTTGCTCAAACTACTTGTCCTTACATTTCTCCTGATTTCCGTCCAGCGACGCTCCAATTGGCGTCCAAAGGATCGAACCCGGCTTTATCGGCTCATCGAGGCCATCGGTCGCTGGTCAATGGTGGACATTTTTGCGGTGACCATTCTCATTGCCCTGGTTCACCTGGGAGCCATAGCCAATATAGAGGCACAGAAAGGTGTGTTGTTTTTCGCCGCCGTGGTGGTCATCACCATGTTTGCCGCCATGAGTTTTGATCCCCGTTTGATTTGGGATACAAAGGAGCCCGAAGATGCCTGTGAATACCCTGCTTGAGCCCAATGCCACTGATTTTTCAGAGCCTGTCATCCAGGCTCGCAAACGTCAGTTATCCCTCATATGGCTCGTCCCCGTTGTTGCGGCTTTGATCGGCGGCTGGCTGATTTATAAGACTCTGTCTGAAAAAGGTCCCGAGATCATCATCATCTTTAAGACCGCCGAGGGCCTCGAGGCCGGCAAAACAAAGATCAAGTTCAAGGATGTGGAGGTCGGGCAGGTCACGGAATTATCCCTCACCGAAGATTTCTCACGGGTTTCGGTGAAAGCCCAATTCGTTAAAGGGGCAGATGCTTATCTTACGGAAAACACACGCTTCTGGGTGGTCCGAGCCCGCGTTGCCTCCTATGGTGTGTCCGGACTGGGTACGCTGCTCTCCGGAGCCTATATCGACATTGACCCCGGCAAACCCGGCAAACCCGAACTCAAATTCAATGGATTGGAAGAGCCGCCCATTATTACAACCGTTGATCCCGGCCGTATTTTTACGCTGAAGGCGGACCGCAAAGGCTCGATCGAAGTCGGCGCGCCGGTTTACTACCGGCAGATAACAGTTGGAAAAGTGATTGCGTATAACCTGGCTCCCGAAGGGACGAGCATCCTCTTCAAGGTCTTTATCAACGCCCCCTTCAACCAATACGTCCATGAAAACACGCGTTTCTGGAACGCAAGCGGCGTTGATATGAAATTGGACACTCAGGGAATCCGAATTCAGACGGAGTCGTTCGTATCCATGATGGTCGGCGGCATCGCATTCGACATTCCGAGCAATTATGAACGACCCGGAGAAACGGCTCAGGAAGACGCTATTTTCACGCTGTACGCCAACCGGGACGCCGCGGAAAAAAAAGAATATGCGGAAAAAGAACTGTTTATCCTGAACTTCGACACTTCGGTAAGAGGGCTTTCACCCGGGGCGCCGGTGGAGTTCCGGGGGATTCAAATCGGTGAAGTGGTTGATTTAAAACTGGAGTATGACGCCAGCAATAAATCCTTCGAAATACCGGTTTTGATTATGATCGAACCGGGCCGGTTGAACTTGAAGGAAAATACAGCTCCCAAAGACCATAAAAAAATCATTGATTATCTGGTCGCAAAAGGATTTCGCGCCCAACTGAAAACGGGTAACCTTGTCACCGGGCAGCAATACGTGGCACTGGACTTTTTCCCAAATGCAGCGCCCATGCGCATCACCTATGGGGGTGCCTACCCCGTCATACCGACCCTTCCGACGCAGATCGAGGAGATTACCTCCAAGGTCGGTCAGTTTATCGCAAAACTCGACAAGCTCCCCATTGAACAGATCGGAAGCGACCTCAAGGATACGCTTCAGGGAGCCCGGCGGATTGCCAACTCACCGGAAATCGGGGAAATGCTGCGCTCTTTGAACACCGCCGTCAAGGAAATTCAGATGCTAACGGCAGCGCTACGAACCGGAACGACCCCGGAACTCAATGCCGTCCTGAAACAGGCTCAACTATCGCTGGCCACATCCAAAGCTGTCCTGGAGACGGATTCCCCCCTGCAATACCGCATGAAAGAAACGCTGGAAGAACTCTCGGACGCCGCACGCTCCCTGCGGGTGTTGGTGGAATACCTCGAAAATCACCCGGAATCGATCGTTACCGGAAAAGGATCGGAAAAATGAAACCAATGAGATATTGCAGTACACTCGGGATGGTTTTCTGCCTGATAACCCTTTCCGGCTGCTTTCTAAAAAGCCAGCCGGCTCAGTATTACACCCTGAACCCGATGCAGCGACCGGAAGCACGTCCGGATTTCAAACCCCGGTTCACCGTCTCGGTCGGACCGGTAATCCTTCCGGACAGCTTGAAACGACCGCAGATCGCCATCCGGACAAACGATAATCAGGTGGGTTTTTCCGAGTTTCATAAATGGGCGGGGCCGTTAAAAGATGACGCTAAACGGATACTGGCGGAGAACCTCGGCATTCTTTTGACCGAGGAAGGCGCAACTGTCTCAACGGATGAACTCCTCATCGAACCGGATTACCGGGTTGTTGTGAACATCAACCGCTTTGACGGTGTGCCGGGAGAAACCGCCTGGCTGAATGCCGTATGGACCCTTAAAGATCAGAAAAGCCAGAAAGTCGTTGCCGTGACTCAGTCCTTGTTGACGGAGATAGTTTTCGGCCCGGGTTACCCGGACCTGGTGAACGCGCAAAGCCGAACGCTTGCCGCGCTGAGCCAGGAGATTGCCGCGGAAATCAAAAAACTGCGGAAATCGCCATAACAACAAATGGCCGCGGCATCCCATATCCTCACACGGATCGGGCTACGCGGTCTTTCTGGCTTTATCCGCCACCCGGATATTGAACTTTTCAGCCTGAATGATGAAGCGCTCGTGAGTGGCTTCCCCGATCTTTTCCACCTCATCGAAGGCTTCAAGAGCAAAAGTCAATTTCCTGCCTTCAACTGCCGAAACTTCGGTTTTGACACGGACTTCCATGCCCAGGGGAGTTGCGGCGATATGCTTCAGGTTCATGGATATCCCCACGGACTGTTCACCCGCGTCCAGACGTTCGTTGATCAATTCGGCTGAAACCCGTTCCATCAATCCGGCAAGGAAAGGCGTGGCAAATACATCCGGCAGATTGGGATAGAAAACCCGGGCAGATTGCTCCGGTTGGGTACGTATTTTCAATTCGCGGGTCATGCCGACTTCAAAGGGTTTGCTCATTGTATTCCTCCAAAAAGTTGATGTTTTATAGATTTCATTTGAACCTTGAAGATGATAGAATGAAAATGATGGGAAAAGGAAGATCGAAGAAGCAGATGGGCCGCATCAGCGAAAAGAATCCGGCGGCCAGGGACAATCTGGATTTGAACAAATGCATATCGATCGTGGTGAGTGGAGATGAGGGGGATCGAACCCCTGGCCTCGGCATTGCGAACGCCGCGCTCTCCCAGCTGAGCTACATCCCCACAATTTCGATATTCTTTGGTATTTAACAAATCAAACCGGTAACGTCAAGAATTTCATTGATCACAAGAGCAATGAATTTGGAGGGAAGATGACCCACAAGGTGGTGCTGAAGGATGCATTCAAACGGTATACGCTGGATCAGGACAAAGTTTTGCCACCGGAAGAAACCGTAAAAAAAATAAAAGAAAGATTTCAACATGTCAATCCGGATATTTTGGAGCGAACAGCCCGGATTGATAATGGACGGCTGGGCATTCCGGTATATCTGAGTTATTGCGGCAAGGACGCCAGGGCCGTAACCGGAACACGGAAACAGATGGGCAAAGGCGCAACACCGGCCCAGGCCGAGGCCAGCGCCGTGATGGAGCTGGCGGAACGGTTCAGCTTTTTCAGCTTCTGCAACACCCCGG
>CAIVVZ010000597.1 GCA_903909505.1 uncultured Desulfobacteraceae bacterium | reverse complement strand
TGGTCGGCCCGATTCCATAAATATAGGTGAGCCCAACTTCAATCCGTTTACGCTTCGGTAAATCTACACCAGCAATTCTAGCCAAAGCTAAATCCTCCTCTATCCCTGCCTTTGTTTGTGTCGCTTATTTTCACAAATGACTCGTAAAACCTGCTTACGACGGATTATTTTACACTTACTGCATATTTTTTTGATTGACGCCCTTACTTTCATTAATTTTCGCTCCTGTTCCCTGCGGCTTATCCCTTTAAATATAGCATAGAATTATGATAATTTCCAGTGCCCCGGGGATAAATATTATTTGGATCGATAAGTGATTCTGCCCCGGGTAAGGTCATAGGGAGATAGTTCGACCGTCACTTTATCTCCAGGCAGAATTTTGATGAAATGCATTCGCATTTTCCCGGAAATATGCGCGAGTATCTGATGTTTATTCTCCAACTCGACTTTAAACATAGCATTCGGAAGGGTTTCAAGCACCTTTCCTTCAACTTTGATCGCTTCTTCCTTAGGCATACACATTGACTCCGCTAAAGCTAATAATTAAGTTCTTCCCTTTAATCGACCGCCGCCTTTTTTTAAGAATCCTTCGTAATGACGTGTCAGCATGTGGGATTCCATCTGCGACATCGTATCGATGGCCACGCCGACCACAATCATCAAAGCCGTGCCGCCGAAATAAAACGGCACATTAAAATTTGAAATGAGAATTGAAGGAAGAACGCATACAGCAGCCACATAAGAAGCTCCGCCCAAAGTCAAACGGGTCAGAACCCGGTCGATGTAATCCGCGGTCCTTTTTCCCGGTCGTATTCCGGGAATAAACCCGCCGTGCTTTTTCATGTTCTCCGCGACATCAACGGGATTAAACGTAACAGCCGTATAAAAATAACAGAAGAAAAATATAAACCCGACAAACAGCAGTTCGTAGGAAAGGTTCCCGGGTTTAATGGCCGCGGCCACACCCTGCACCCAATCCACCTTGATAAAGCTGGCCAGAGTTGCCGGAAACATGATGATGGAAGAGGCAAATATGGGCGGTATCACCCCTGAAGTATTGATCTTAAGCGGCAGATGGGTGCTTTGTCCCCCGTAAAGCTTTCTGCCGATCACCCGTTTGGCATATTGTACCGGAATACGTCGCTGACCCTGTTCAATAAAGACGATAAAACCGACCACTGCAAGCATCAGCACAACCAATAACAGCAAAAGGAAAATACTGAGTTCACCGGTTGACAGCAGTCTGAACGAATTGGAAATCGCATTAGGGATACGAACCACGATTCCGGAGAAGATGATCAGTGAAATACCGTTGCCGATTCCTCTTTCCGTGATCTGTTCCCCCAGCCACATGATAAATGCCGTACCGGAAGTCAGGGTGATCATGGTCAGCAGGCGAAACCCCCAGCCGGAAACAATAACGACCGGTGCACCGCCGGGAGCCATCATGCTCTCCAAACCGACGCTGATACCAAATCCCTGAATGATGCTCAGCACAACCGTCCCGTATCGCGTGTACTGAGTGATCTTCTTCCGCCCCTGCTCGCCTTCCTTGGACAGGCGCTCCAGGTGGGGAACTACAACGGTTAAAAGCTGAAGAATAATGGATGCACTGATGTATGGCATGATTCCCAGAGCAAATACGGACAATCGTTCCAGCGCCCCTCCGGAGAACATATCAAAGAGACCTAGTATCGTTCCCTTGGCTTTGGCAAAGAAACTAGCCAGAGCTACGGCATCAATTCCGGGAACCGGCACATGAACCCCGATCCGGTATACGATGAGCAGGCCCAGGGTAAACAATACGCGTTTTTTCAGTTCGGGAATTTTAAAAAGATTCTGAAACCCGCCACCAATCATGCTGTTACCTCGACGGTTCCGCCTGCTGCTTCAATTTTTGCCTTCGCGTTTGTACTGATATGCCCTATTTTGAGAGTAATCGAAGAGGCAATTTCGCCGTTTGCCAAAATCTTGATGGCGTCGTACTTCCCCTTGACGATTCCGCGCTGAATCAAAATGGCTTCGTCCACGACCGCACCGGCCTCAAACGCGGCAAGTTCGCTCAGATTGACGATGGCATATACTTTTTTAAAGATATTGGTAAATCCTCGTTTAGGCAGTCTGCGATGGATCGGCATCTGGCCGCCTTCAAAACCGGGCCTCACACCGCCACCGGAACGGGCTTTCTGTCCCTTGGCCCCTTTCCCGGAGGTTTTACCCGTGCCGGAAGCCATGCCTCTTCCCAATCTTTTACGATTTTTTTTGGCTCCAATCGCTGGCGACAATTCATTTAAGCTCATCTACTTCTCCTCGGCTTTTACCAGGTGCGACACGGTATTGATCATCCCCCTGATTGAAGGGGTATCCGCATGTTCTTTTGCCTGGTTTAGTTTTGTCAGTCCCAGGCTTCTTATCACTTTTCTGTGTTTTTCTGGCCTGCCAATCATACTTTTAATCAGTGTAACCGTAAGGATACCGGACATCGCATTTCCCCTTCAATAGAGTTCTTCTACCCGTTTACCCCGTCTTGCTGCTACCTGCTCGCGGCTCTGGAGTTTTCTTAGGCCCTCAATAGTTGCCTTGACCACATTGTGTGGATTGTTGGATCCCATGCACTTGGTCAAAATATTCTGAACCCCGACAGCTTCCAGTACCGCCCGAACCGCACCGCCAGCAATCAAACCGGTTCCATCGGCGGCGGGTTTTAAAAAAACTTTGCCCGCACCGAATCTTCCTATGGTTTCATAAGGGATGGTGCCTTCGATCAAAGGAACACTGCACATGTTCTTTTTGGCCTGTTCGACACCTTTTCGAATCGCCTCGGGGACTTCACCTGCTTTTCCCAGTCCGTATCCGACGCTACCATTCCCGTCACCCACGACAACGATAGCGCTGAAGCTGAACCTGCGGCCGCCTTTCACAACTTTTGCAACCCGGTTAATGTGAACGACCTTGTCAATCAGTTGATTATCGACATTATCTTGTTTGAACAAGTGTATTCCTCCTTCAATCAGAAATCCAGACCGGCTTCACGGGCGCCATCGCTGACAGCCTTAACCCGGCCATGATACATAAACCCGTTGCGATCAAAAACGACTTTTTTAATTCCCATGTTGACGGCTTTTTCACCGAGCAGTTTCCCAATAAATACCGATTTTGCGACTTTATTGTCAAACTTGCCCTGATCTTTTACAGCCGGATCAAGGGTAGAGATGGCCACCATCGTTAGACCTCTCGAATCATCAATGATTTGAGCGTAGATATGTTTTGCGCTGCGAAAAACGCAGAGCCTCGGGCGCTCGGGGGTGCCGGAAAGTTTTTTTCGAATCCGCAGCTTTCGTTTCAAGCGCGCTTGTTTTTTTTCATCAACTGAACTCATCCTGTTTATTCCTTTATCAGATTACATTGTTCAGCAGGTCGTTCAAGAAACTGCACTCTCATTCACTTACTATTTAGTCCCTGTCTTTCCAGCTTTTCGTTGAATATGTTCTTCCGCGTATTTAATCCCCTTGCCCTTATATGGCTCTGGAGATCTGAGTTGTCTGATCTTTGCGGCAGTTCGGCCAAGAAGTTCCTTGTCGATACCGGAAAGCGTGATCGCATTGGTCTTATCGACCGTCGCAGTGATACCGTCAGGCAGATCAAAATTGATCGGATGGGAATACCCAAGACTCAGCGCCAATACATTGCCAGTGACTGCGGCACGATACCCAATCCCGTTTACCTCCAAGATCCGCTGAAATCCAGCGTTAACACCGGTTACCATATTGGCGACAAGACTTCGTGTCAAGCCTTGAAGGGCATCCGTTTTTTTATCTTCAATTTTTTTACTGACTGTAACGACTCCGCCCTCAATCTGCAATTCAACAGATGGATGAAGGCAATGGGTTAATTTCCCCTTGTCGCCCTGGACCGTGATCTGGTTGCCGGCAAGTGAGAACTTGACTTTATCAGGAATCGGGATCGGTTTTTTACCTATTCTGGACATGTTTCACTCCTCATCCTACCATATTTTGCAGAGAATTTCCCCACCAATATTTTCGCTTCTGGCTTGCCGGTCGGTTAGTATTCCCTTTGAAGTCGAAAGAATGGAAATGCCCAGTCCATTCAGAACAGGCTTGATGTCCTTGCCTTTTGTATAGATGCGTCTGCTGGGCTTACTCACGCGCTCAAGACCATAGATCGCGTTGATGTTTCCCTGGGCATATTTCAAGTAAACCCTCAATATTCCCTGTTTTTCATCTTTGACGAATTTATAGTTTCGAATGTAGCCCTCATTTTTCAAAACCTTGGCCAGCTCGATTTTCAGCTTCGAACCCGGAATATCCACACTGGTAAATTTTGCTTTTCCCGCGTTTCGAATCCTTGTCATCATATCTGCAATTGGGTCACTAATCGCCATTGCTTTCTCCCATACCGTGTTTCAATATTTGAATTTTCATAAACCCTGAACGGTTACCAGCTTGATTTGGTTATGCCGGGAAGAGAGCCTTGAGAGGCTAAGTTCCGAAAACAAATCCGGCAGATCCCGACCTTTCGAATAAACCCTCTGGGCCTTCCACACATTGGGCACCGGTTATACGCTCTGACCCCGAACTTAGGGGCTCTCAATGCTTTATTCATCAGCGATTTTTTTGCCAATTCATCCTCCCCTTATAAACTACTTATCAGTAAACCCATTTTCAGCATCCGTCGTTTTAATTTCTAAACGGCATGCCTAAAAGTTTAAGAAGTTCCTTGCCTTCTTTATCGGTTTTCGCAGTGGTGACAACCGTAACATTCAACCCCTTGATCACATCAATCGTATCATAACTCAATTCGGGGAAAATGGTATTCTCTTTTATGCCGAGGGTATAATTGCCCCTTCCATCAAAGGCTTTTCCGGAAATGCCTTTAAAATCGCGGACCCGCGCAAGCGCCACATTTACCAGTTTATAAAAGAAATCGTACATTCGGTCTTGCCGCAATGTTACCATGCATCCGATGGGCATTCCTTCTCTGAGTTTAAAAGCAGCAATGGATTTTTTGGATCGGGTAATAACCGGCTTCTGTCCGGTAATCGCCTTCAGTTCCTCAACAGCCGAATCCATGATCTTGATATTGTGAATGGCTTCGCCCAAACCCATATTCAGGACGATTTTATCCAGTTTTGGAATTTCCATCCTGTTTCTATATTGGAAGGCATCAACCAGCTTGGGGACAACTTCCGTTCCGTAGTATTCTTTCAATTGAGACATGATATTCCTCCGGCAAACAATCCTATTTATCAATAAATTCGTTGCACTTTCGACAAACACGAATTTTTTTGCCATCGTCAAGGCTTTTGATTCTCAGCCGAACCGGTGCCATACACTTATTACACATCAACAGTACATTTGACCAATGAATCGGCGCTTCACTTTCAACGATGCCGCCCTGTCTGTTTTTTGCGCTCTGTTTGGTATGCCGTTTCACGACATTAACGCTTTCAATCAAAACGCGACATTTTTTACGATTAACTTTCAGTACCTTGCTGACCTTACCAGAATCTTTGCCGGTAATTACTTTTACTTTATCATCTTTTTTCAAATGACATATATTTTTTATCATGAGCCGCTTCTCCGACAGACAGTATAGGATGCCATAGGATCCTATGATTCTAAAGGACTTCAGGTGCCAGTGAAATAATTTTCATAAACCGTTTTAATCGAAGCTCTCTGGCCACCGGGCCAAAAATGCGAGTTCCGATCGGTTCCTGGTTGGCATTAATCAGTACGGCAGAATTATCATCGAATCTGATAAACGAGCCATCCGGTCTTCTGATTTCTTTTTTCGTGCGAACCACAACAGCCTTTAATACTTCCCCTTTTTTTACCTTGGCATTGGGGATGGCTTCCTTAACAGATACGACGATAATATCGCCGACACTTGCATACCGTCTCCGGGAGCCGCCTAACACTTTCAAACAGTAAACAGTCTTGGCTCCAGAATTATCTGCCACTGTTAATAGGGTCTCTGACTGAATCATCTTCTTTGCCTTCCTTTATCATCAAATGGCTTTTTCGACGATTTCACTGACGCGCCATCTTTTGGTTTTACTGATGGGTCTGGACTCAGTAATCAATACCTTATCGCCAATACTACAGGCATTGGTTTCGTCATGGGCGGCAAATTTTGCTCGGCGTTTTACATATTTATGATACACCTTGTGCTTAACAAGCCTTTCAACCTGTACAACAATGGATTTATCCATTTTGTTGCTGACGACTTTTCCAACCATCTGCCTTCTCATTCCTCGAGTTTTCATGTCTGCCGTTCTCTTTTGAGTTCCTGGGTTAGCTGTCTTATGACATCCTGGGTTCGTGCTTTATGGTCATTAATCTTGCGATATCCCGTTTGAGAAACGTTAATTTCTTGGGATTTTCAAGCTGGCCAATTTTGTGCTGGAATCGCAGATTGAACAATTCCTGTTGCATACTGGCCACTTTCTGTTCCATTTCTTCAGGAGTCAACTTTCTGATTTCACCGGCCTTCATTGTACCTCGCTCCTCTCTATAAATCGCGTTTTTATGGACAGCTTGTGGGACGCTAGTCTTAGCGCTTCCACAGCCAACTCTTTGGAAATGCCTTCCATTTCATAGAGAATTCTGCCAGGACGAATCACTGCAACCCAACCTTCCGGCGCGCCTTTACCTTTACCCATCCGGACTTCAGCGGGCTTTTTCGTAAAAGGCTTATCCGGGAAAATTCGTATCCATAATTTCCCGCCACGTTTTACATGTCGGGTCATGGCGATTCTGGCTGCCTCAATCTGTTTTGAGCTGATTGCACCGCATTCAACCGCCTGCAATCCAAAATCGCCGTAATTTAAAGTAGTGCCACGCTTGGATAACCCTCTCATGCGTCCACGTTGCTGTTTTCGAAATTTTACTTTTTTGGGACTCAGCATGCCCTGTATCTCCTATCCGTTACTATCTGACTTCAACCGCATCTTTTTTCAGAATCTCGCCCTTAAATATGAAAACCTTGATCCCGACAATCCCGTAGGTCGTATTGGCTTCTGAAAATCCATAATCAATATCGGCTCTAAGGGTATGTAGCGGAACCCTTCCTTCACGGTAAAGTTCGGTTCTGGCCATTTCAGCGCCGCCAAGTCTGCCCGAGCAGATCACTTTAACGCCTTGGGCTCCAAATCGCATCGCAGATTGAATCCCCCTTTTCATCGCACGCCTGAAAGCCACTCTCCGTACGATTTGAAGGGCAATGTTTTCCGCCACCAACTGGGCGTCCAATTCCGGTTTTCTGATTTCCTGAATATCAATAATCACATCCTGGGAAATCATTTTTTCAACATCTTGCTTGAGCTGAACGATCTCTGCGCCTTTTTTTCCAATAATGATTCCGGGTCGGGATGTGAATATGCGTAGTCTCACGCGCTTGGATGATCTTTCGACTTCAATCTTGGAAACACCCGCGTGACCTAGCTTTTTTTTCAGATATTTTCGGATATTAAAATCCTCAAGGATGTAATCCGAATATTTTTTACTGGCAAACCAACGAGACTCCCAAGTCTTGACAATTCCCAATCTCAACCCAATTGGATTTACTTTCTGGCCCAAGCGATATCCTCCTTTTTAGAACGATTTTTCTGCTAACGTTACCGTGATATGTGAGGTTCTTTTGATGATTTGAGTTCCACGGCCCCTGGCTCTGGCGCTGAAGCGCTTCAGAGAGGGCCCCTGATCAGCGGTGATATTCTTGATAATCAGCGCATCCACATCAACGCCCGCACGCTGCTCGGCATTGGCGACAGCGGAGCGAACGATTTTCTCCACGATTGCGGCTGCTTTCTGCGGCATAAATTTCAGAATATACAGGCCCTTTTCGACCGGTTTCCCTTTTACGGTGTCGACAAGTATTTGAACTTTCCGAGGAGAAATTCGCACAAATCTAGACACAGCTTTCACATCTAACTCAGCCATTTCTTGCTCCAATATTACTTCTTGACTTTGGTTTTTTTATCTCCGGTATGGCCGTAAAATGTCCTTGTCGGCGAAAACTCTCCAAGCTTGTGGCCTACCATATCTTCTGAAACAAATACGGGCACAAATTTTTTGCCATTGTGTACGGCCATCGTAATGCCCACCATTTCAGGAACAATAGTAGAACGACGTGACCAGGTTTTCACCACGCGATTGCTTCGGGTTTCCTGGGCAATCACAACTTTTTTTAACAAATATGAATCGATGTATGGACCTTTTTTTAGCGACCGTGGCATAACTTCTCCTGAGTTTGTCAGTTCAGACTCAATCCGTCTAACTCTATACTTGCGGAAAATGCTTTGAATGCGTTATCGGGCGGGGATGTATGTTATAAATACAATCCCCTCCAAGCTGCCTTCCCAAAAACATTCTCTTAAAGTCTATAACAAATTGCTGCTTATTTATTTCACCCGTTTTTTAACTATGAATTTAGTCGTCTGTTTGTTTTTTCGGGTCTTGTAACCCTTTGACGGAGTGCCCCACGGAGAGCAAGGATGCCTTCCACCGGAAGACCTGCCTTCACCGCCGCCCATCGGGTGATCAACGGGGTTCATCGCAACGCCTCTGACCTTGGGACGTTTTCCCAGCCAGCGTTTCCGCCCGGCTTTACCCAAGGACAATTTTTCGTGAATGACGTTGCCGACCTGACCGATCGTTGCCTGACAGGTCAAAAGAACCATGCGAACTTCACCTGATGGCAGTTTCAGGAGTGCATAGCGATCCTCCTTGGCCATCAACTGTGCAAACGTGCCGGCACTTCTCACGATTTGCCCGCCTTTTCCTTTTTTGAGCTCGATATTGTGGATCTGAGTTCCGAGCGGAATATTCCCGAGCGGCAGATTATTGCCGGGTTTGATATCCGCTGTCGGGCCGGACATGACCGTATCGCCGACGGAGAGATTCACGGGAGCCAGAATATACCGCTTTTCACCATCTGCATAGTGCAGCAGTGCAATTCTGGATGAACGGTTCGGATCATATTCAATAGTGGCAACCTTGGCCGGCACGCCGGTTTTATCCCGCTTGAAATCAATGATCCGGTAATGCTGCTTATGTCCCCCGCCGATATGCCGGCTGGTGATTCGGCCATAGGAATTCCGCCCGCCCGTATTTTTTGATACCCTCACGAGGCTTTTTTCGGGCGTTGATCGCGTGATTTCTTCAAATGTAGAATACACTTGAAATCTGCGTCCTGGTGATGTTGGTTTTACCTTCTTAACAGCCATGGTTATTTCCCCGGTTTATATCCCTTCAAAGAATTCGATACGTTCACCTGGTTTCAGCGTAACAATTGCTTTTTTCCAGTCTCTACGTTTTCCGATAATTCGGCCGCGTTGTTTGTATTTGCCTTTGATTTGCAGTGTCCGTACACCGTCCACTTTAACACTGAAAAGGCTTTGTATGGCCTTTTTAATCTCAATCCGATTGGCTTTTCGATCCACCTCAAAAGAAAGCTGATTGGAAACTTCTTTTTGCATGGTTGTTTTTTCGCTGACTACCGGTCGTTTAATAATGGCATGATAATTCATTTCAGCAGTCTCCCTTCAATGGCTTTTATTGAGGGCTCAACCAGCAGCAGGTGTTTATATTTCAGGATATCGTAAACATTGAGACCTTCAGGTTTCAGTACCTTGACATGCGGAAGGTTTCTGCAGGATAGCCTCAGAAATTCATTTCCCGTGTCGGCAACGATCAGCGCCTTTTCAATTTTCAGGGCACACAGAATCTGGACAACCTGCTGGGTTTTGATTTTATCAAGATCAAACTTGTCCAGTACCAGAAGGAATTGGCTTTGTGCTTTGGTGCTTAAAGCCATTTTTAAGGCAAGCCGCCTGACTTTCTTGGGAACTTTATAAGCATAAGATCTGGGGTGCGGTCCAAAAACCGAGCCGCCTCCACGCAGAAGTGGGCTTTTGATATCCCCTCTACGGGCGCGTCCGGTCCCTTTTTGTTTAAATAATTTTCTGGTGCTGCCCTGTACATCTGATCGGGTTTTTACAGATGCTGTGCCTGCACGCCGATTGGCTAACTGCATGGTTACGACTTCGTGCAGAACACAGGATTTCACCTCGACATTATAAATGTCCTCCAGCAGTTCCGCCTGTGAAACCTTTTCTGCTTTACAATTGAATACATCTACAACAGCCATATATCCCCTCGCATTCGTTGGCCCTGTATACCCTCACCATCGAATCATCAATGCTTCTTTTATGCACTGGCCTTCTTGATGGTTTTCGTTTTATTAATGGTGACAATTCCGGATTCAGCTCCTGGAACTGCTCCTTTTAACAGAATAACCTGCTCTTCCGGCCGTATATCCACAATCATGAGGTTTTTTACCGTTTTATGGGCATTTCCATACTGACCGGGCAGTTTTTTTCCTTTGACAACTCGTGAAGGCCAGGCACTGCATCCAATGGAGCCGGGAATCCTTTTGCAGTGGCTGCCATGCGTTTTTCTGCCGCCGCTGAACCCATGACGCCGAATGACGCCGGAAAAGCCCCTTCCGATGCTAACTCCTGAAATATCGACCAGATCCCCGATGGCAAACATATCTATCGGAATCGTCTGGCCTAGAGCATAATCAGCGGGATTGTCCACGGGAAACTCCATGACATGTGCATAGACTTCGCTGCCGGATTTGCCAAAATGGCCCAGCATCGGCTTGTTTACATGCGTTTTCTTTTTGGAGCCAAAGGCCAGCTGCAATGAATTGTATCCATCCGTTGCCACGGTTTTAATCTGTGTCACAACGCATGGCCCCACTTGAAGAACCGTTACCGGTATATGTCGTCCATCCGGAGAGAAAACGCCTGTCATCCCCAGTTTTTTTCCTATCATTCCTTTGCACATCGCGTTTTTGTTCCCCTACAGTTTAATTTCAACATCGACGCCTGGAGAAAGATCCAGCTTCATTAGCGCATCAACCGTCTGTTGCGTTGGCTCCAGAATATCAACCAGTCGTTTATGCGTTCGCATTTCAAATTGCTCACGAGACTTTTTGTCAACATGCGGAGAGCGCAGAACACATATTTTATTGATCGTGGTCGGCAGTGGAATCGGACCAATCACTTTTGCCCCTGTTTTGTTGGCGGTATCAACAATATCCGATGCCGATTGATCCAACAGTTTATGGTCATATGCCTTAAGTCTGATTCGAATTTTACTGTTCATAATCATGGTTTTCGTCTCTCTTCTTATTCCAGAATTTCGCTGACGACGCCTGCGCCCACGGTTCGGCCGCCTTCACGAATCGCAAACCGAAGCTCTTTTTCCATGGCAATCGGAGTGATCAGATCTGCCGTTATCGCCACATTGTCTCCGGGCATCACCATCTC
>CAIVVZ010000596.1 GCA_903909505.1 uncultured Desulfobacteraceae bacterium | reverse complement strand
TAGCAGGGGGATTATTGCCATTAAAGGGCCGGAAGTGAGCCCACACGACGTTGAACGGGTGATCGATGCTGCAAGGGCGGTTGCGATTCCCATGGATCGCGAAGTCATTCATGTGCTTCCACAGGAATTCATTGTGGATGATCAGACCGGGATTCAAAATCCTGTCGGAATGGCAGGGGTCAGGCTCGAGGCCAAAATTCACATCGTCACCGGAGCTGTGACCTCGGCTCATAATATTGTCAAATGCGCCAATCGCGCGGGCCTGGATGTTTTCGATATTGTGTTGGAGTCCCTGGCATCCGGTGAAGCCGTACTTTCCGAGGAAGAAAAAGAACTGGGCGCGGCGCTCCTGGACATTGGTGGAGGTACAACGGACCTGGCAATTTTTTCCGCAAAAAACATCCGTCACACCTTTGTGCTTTCCCTTGGCGGGAACAATCTGACCAATGATATTGCCGTCGGCCTGCGTGCCCCCCTTACCGAAGCCGAAGCCATCAAAAAGAAGTATGGTACCTGTGTGACCGGCAATATCAATCCCGAAGAGATGATTGAAGTTCCCGGTATGGGGGGAAGACGATCCCGTAGTCTTCCCAGGCAGATCCTGGCCGAGATCCTTGAGCCCCGCATGGAAGAAATGTTTTCGCTCATCAAGCGGGAAATCTACCGGGCTGGAATGGAAAACTTCATTACCTCGGGGGTGGTGATCACCGGGGGATCCTCGATGCTGGAAGGCGCGATTGAAACCGCGGAATCGGTTTTCAGCCTGCCGACCCGAATCGGTAAACCAATGGGAATCAGCGGCCTGGTGGATGTCGTCAACAATCCCATGTATGCAACCGGTGTGGGTTTAGTGTTGTATGGTGCCAGACACCAGCATACCCGAAAATTTCGAGTTCGCGATAAAAACTTATTTAACCGAATCATGAACCGGATGAAAAAATGGTTTAAAGATGTGATATGAAAATTGACGATACGGAACATGCCAAATTGGTGATTGTTTACAGAGGGTCAAGGAGGATGGGGTATGTCTTTTAGCTATGTAGAGTCTGAACAACAGGCGATTATTAAAGTGGTCGGTGTTGGCGGCGCCGGAGGAAATGCTGTCAACAATATGATTGATTCCAATCTGCAAGGGGTTACATTTATTGTAGCCAATACGGATTTGCAGGCCCTCGGCAGTTCCAAGGCACAGATTAAACTGCAGATTGGAGAAGAATTGACCAAGGGGCTGGGGGCCGGCGCAAATTCCCAGGTCGGTAGGGAAGCCGCACTTGAAAATACGGAAGCCATTCGAAATGCACTGGCTGGTAGCAATATGGTGTTTATCACCGCCGGATTTGGCGGTGGCACCGGAACAGGCGCAGCTCCCGTCATTGCGGATATCTGTAAGGAAATGGATATCCTTACGGTCGCTGTCGTAACCAAGCCGTTTTCCTTTGAAGGAAAAAAACGTTCCCGGTGTGCGGATGAAGGCATCGAATCTCTTCGTCAGGTGGCGGACACGGTGATTACGATCCCCAATGACCGCTTGAGAGGTCTGGCCTCAAAAAATGCAAAACTCATTGATATGTTTAAAAAAGCTGATGAGATTCTACTGAACTCGGTCAAGGGTATCACCGATCTGATTTTTATGCCCGGGTATGTGAATTTGGACTTTGCAGATGTCCGAAACACCATGTCCAAATCCGGCATGGCTTTGATGGGGATCGGTATCGCCAGTGGCGAAAACCGGGCTATTGAGGCAGCCGAAAGGGCCATTCAGCATCCGCTTCTCGAGGATATGTCCATTTCCGGAGCCAAGGCCGTTCTCATGAATATCACCAGTACCCGGGAGATTACCCTGGATGAAATGACGGAAGCCTCTGATCGCATTCATAAGGAAGTGGGCGACGATGCAGAAATCATCTGGGGCCAGATATTCGATGACACCCTTGGGGATGAGATGCGGGTGACTGTTATTGCAACCGGCATTGGGTCCAGTGCGGAGATGATTCCGGGAAGGCGGAAACTGACTGCGCTTCGGGGAAGGTTAAGGGATATTACGCCGTCGGATATTGAGAACGTCATTGATTATGAGGAGCCGGCTTTTATCCGTAAGCAGATCAAAGTGGATATTGCGTCGGTTCCGGATGCGGATTGCGGATTCAAACTCAACACTCAGGATGAATATGATTTAGATGTTCCCACTTTTTTAAGAAGAAAGGCGGATTAGCATTTGGGGCGCCGCAGGGCGGAAAACCATCATCAGCATGCCAGATCCGAAATCGGAATCATTCGAAAAAACTGGATGGGAAAAACCAGCATTGTGCTGGTTTTTCCCAATTATTATGCGGTGGGTTTGCCCAATCTTGGGTTTCAAGCTGTCTACCGTCTGTTGAACAGCATGGAATCCGTGGTGTGTGAAAGAGCGTTCCTTCCGGAATTTCCGGGCCCCGCTACTTCAGTGGAATCCAACAGCAGTCTTGAAGATTTTGATATTATAGCCTTTTCAATTTCTTTTGAAAATGATTTCCTCAACTTGCTAACCCTTCTTAAGGATGCCGGAATTCCGCTACTATCTTCCCAAAGACACGAAGTCCATCCTCTTGTCATTGCCGGAGGCGTCGCCTGTTTCATCAACCCTGAACCCATTGCCCATTTTATTGATTGTTTTCTGATCGGGGAAGCTGAACGCTTGCTTCCTCGTTTTGTTAATTGCGTTGAATCCAGTTCAAATCGAAGTGCCTTACTGATTGAACTGGCTCACAAAGTTCCCGGTGCCTATATTCCCGCTTTTTATAAGGATCACTATTCGTCTGAAGGCGTCCTTGAATCGCTGACCCCTGTTGGGAGTGCCCCCCGGAAAATCACCCGTGTCCATGTGCCCCAACTTGAGGATACGCCAACTCAAAGTGTTATAATTACGCCGCATTCAGCATTTGGAAATACATGTCTGATCGAGGTCAGCAGGGGCTGTTCCCATGGCTGCCGGTTTTGTTCCGCCGGATTTGTTTACCGTCCGCCGCGGTTCAGGCCCTTGCCCCTTTTGCAGGAGTGCATTCGAAATGGGGCGGAAATGTCGACAAAAATCGGTCTGGTCGGCGCGGCGGTATCGGATCTTCCGGACCTTGGCAGGCTCTGTGATCAGGCTCGGGAAATAGGGGTTCAGCTTTCATTCAGCTCGCTTCGAGCCGATGCATTGACCCCTGAGCTGGTTTCGTCTCTGGCGCAAAGTCGCGTCAAAACAGCCACCATAGCGCCGGACGCCGGATCAGAGCGAATGCGCCGGGTGATTAACAAGGGGATTACGGAATCTCAGATTCTAAAAGCGACTTCAGCGCTGGTTGCTTCCGGCATTCCGAATCTGAAGCTTTATTTCATGGTTGGGCTTCCCACGGAAACCATCGAAGATGTTGAAGCCATTGTCACCCTCTGCCAAAAGGTCAAGTCTGCTTTTCTGGAAAGCAGCAGGGCTCAGGGCCATATCGGCGAGATGACCATCAGTGTCAACGCCTTTATTCCTAAGCCTGCTACACCGTTTCAGTGGGTGGCAATGGATGCCATGCCCTTGTTGAAAAAAAAACTGGGGATAATCATCCGGGGACTGAAACATGTTCCCAACGTTCGGGTCGAGGCAAACAGTTTCAAAGAGGCCGCGGTTCAGGCCTTTTTGTCCAGAGGCGACCGCAGGGCATCGGATCTGCTGGTCAGGGCCGTCGATAACAAAGGCAACTGGAGAAAAACCTTCAAGGAAGCGCCAAAGTTTTCGCTCTCATTTTACATTCATCGGCAGCGACCTTTTGATGAGGTGCTGCCATGGGATCATATCGATAACGGGGTCCAAAAAAACTATTTGGAAAAGGAGTACCTCAAGGCGATGGAAGGAAAGATGTCACCTCCCTGCCCAATGTCGGGGTGTCGATTATGTGGTGCTTGTGACGCATGACAGATGGCAGATTGTTGATTTTGCCATCTGTCATGCGTCATCCGTCGTCAGAAACAACGGGGATCTTGATAAATCCAATGCCTTCTTCCTTGAGTGTTTTTTCTTCTTCTTGTGTACTGGTTCCTCTGATGTTACGGGGTTCGGTAACCCCATAGTGGATTTTCAATGCTTCGGTGGCAAACCGGGAGCCCACATTGTCAAAATTATTTTCTATAAATGCAGCGAGTGTTTTTTCGAGCTTGGCAAGTTCCTTCTGGGCAAGGGCAGGTGTTTTTTCAGGGTGAGCGGCTTTAATGGAAAAAGCGGTTGGTATCTTAGAAATATCTGCGTCATTGCAAACCGGACAGGTTAACAATCCCCTGGCTTTCTGATCTTCGTAGGCTTTTCCATCGTCAAACCAGCCTTCAAATTTATGGCCCTGTAAGCATTTTAAATCAAAAACAATCATTCCCCGTCACCCAAGCAGTTTACAGTATGGCATCAGAATGGATCATGAAAAGCTCTTATTTATAATGTATAAAAATACCATACCCCCAACAAATTGAAAAGAAATTATTGACAGGGCAAGGGAATTCAAACCAAAATACAACCTGTTGCAGAGCAAACCCTGACGTTGACCAGGGCAACCCCCAAATTCGGAGACCGTTATCCATGAACCGTTTTGTTTTGATCGGGTGCTGGATTTTACTGCTGGCCGCGACATCGTGGGCCGAAAATATTTATGTTTCAGAGAATATCAGGCTTACGGTTCGCAAGGAACCTGGAAATGATAAAAAAATAGTTAGCATCCTGACATCCGGAGACCAGGTGAATGTCTTACAGTTTGGAGACGAATGGACAAAAATACGGCTTTCGGACGACAAGGAGGGATGGGTCCTCAGCCGTTTTTTATCGACTCAGGTGCCGAGTTCCGTGGCGCTTAAGGCGCTTGAAAAAAAATATGCAGACCTTGTTGCCCAGTCCGGAATGCCCCAGGAAGATGTCCGACGGCTGAAGGAAGAAAACGAGAAGCTTGCCGCTGACCAGCAGAATTGCAGCAAACAAATTCAGTCGTTGAATGACAGTTACCAGGCATTGAAAAATGATTCTCAGGAAGTCGTTAAGCTCAGAGCCGATTATGACGATGCCCTGGCCAGGGTTTCCGATCAAGGTAAAAAACTCGAACAGATGGAAGCAGAGGTCGGGAAAGCCACGTTTGACCAGAATTTCAAGTGGTTTTTGGCAGGGGCCGGTGTCCTGTTGGCAGGTTTTTTAATCGGGTCCATTGCCAGAAGGAAACGGTCATATTCGTTGATTCGCTGATAAAATAACAACAAAAGGCATTCTTGTGAACATTCAAACTGATTTTTTAGTAATAGGCAGCGGCGTGGCAGGCTTGACATTTGCGTTGAAGGCGGCTGATTTTGGTGAAGTGGTTTTGATAACCAAAAAAGGCATCATGGACAGCAATACAACTCAGGCTCAAGGGGGAATCGCTTCTGTTTTCAGCCAAGTGGATTCTTTTGACCTTCATATTCAGGATACCCTTGCATCCGGAGATGGTCTTTGTAACCGGGAAGTCGTTGAAAAAGTGGTCAAATCCGGGCCGGATCGAATTCGCGAACTCATCGATCTGGGGGTCAGGTTTAATCTGAAGGAAGAGCAAAGATATTCGGGGGCGCTGAATTTTGATCTGGGCCGTGAAGGGGGGCATTCTCAGAAACGGATTGTTCATGCCCAGGATATGACCGGGCTGGAACTGGAAAAAATTCTGGTTGCGCATGTTCGGGAACACGAACGCATCCGCGTCATTGAAAATCATATTGCCATTGACTTGATTACCTGTTCCACGCGGATGAAACGCGGACTGGTAACTACAACCCATGAGGCTTTCTGTTGCGGCGCCTATGTTCTGGATCGTTTCACCCACCAAGTCCATACTTTTGAAGCCAGGATTACCCTTTTGGCTACTGGTGGTGCTGGAAAAGTCTATCTTTACACCAGTAATCCCGATATTGCCACGGGAGACGGCATTGCCATGGGTTACCGTGCAGGCGCCACCGTTGCGAATCTGGAATTTGTTCAGTTTCATCCCACTTGCCTGTATCATCCGGATGCCAAGAATTTCCTGATTTCCGAAGCAGTAAGGGGGGAGGGCGGAATTCTGATAAACTCCGCAGGCCATGCTTTCATGGAAAAATACGATCCCCAAAAAGACCTGGCCTGTAGAGATGTAGTTGCCCGGGCGATTGACACCGAATTGAAAAAAAGCGGTGACGATTCGGTTTACCTCGATATTTCCCATAAAAAGCCGGAATTTATCAAATCGCGGTTTCCCAATCTTTATCAGAAATGCCTCAGCTTCGGTCTGGATATGACGGCCGTGCCCATTCCCGTTGTGCCGGCAGCCCATTACATGTGCGGCGGTGTTTCCACGGACATATGCGGCCGGACGGATATTCACAGACTTTATGCCATTGGGGAGACAGCCTGTACCGGGCTTCATGGAGCCAACCGGCTTGCCAGCAATTCCCTGATCGAAGCGCTGGTGTATGCGGATTCTGCGGCGGAGCAGGCAGTAAAGGATCTTCAGACCATGGATTTCAGGGCAACGCCCGATGCTCCCAATTGGGATGAGGTCGGTACGACACATGGCGATGAGCTGATCATGGTCACACAAAACTGGGATGAGATTCGTCGTTTTATGTGGAACTACGTGGGAATTGTTCGCTCGGACAAGCGGCTGAACCGGGCAAGGCGCCGAATCGAAATCATTCAAAGTGAAATTCAGGAATATTATTGGGATTTTAAGGTGTCTGCTGATCTAATCGAGCTGCGAAACATTGCGATGGTTGCCGAGTTGATTATCAAATGCGCCATGCATAGAAAAGAAAGCAGAGGGCTTCATTACAATATTGAGTATTCCTTCCGGGATGATGAACGCTGGAAAAAAGATACGGTGATCCGGCGTCCGTTTGTGGGTTGACAACATCAATTATTGCATTAGTGTTTGATGGCTTCGTAAAAAGTCCAATATCTGCGTTGAGCTTCATCCTTCGTCGTTGCGGCAGTGTCGTACGCCTCACTCCTCAGGATTTGCTCGCCTTGATCTTGAACTTTTTACTTTGCCATCCCAATTTTGATATTTTACGAGTTTATTTTACTTTTTATTCATTTATCAGTATCGATTACCATCAGGATTCTCCATGACGATCAAACGGGACTATTACGAAATTCTTGGCGTAGGCCGGGATGCCACAGAAACCGAACTGAAATCAGCCTATCGAAAACAGGCCATCAAGTATCACCCGGATAAAAACCCCGGTAACAAGGCTGCTGAAGAGAACTTTAAAGAAGCAGCCGAAGCTTATGAAGTGCTTCAGGATCCTAAAAAACGGCAAATTTATGACCAATACGGCCACCAGGGGCTTGAGGGCGCGGGATTTTCAGGATTTCGCGGCTTCGAAGATATTTTTTCAAGTTTCGGTGGGATTTTTGAGGATCTTTTCGGGTTTTCCGGGGCTAACCGATCCCAGAGCCGTACCCAGAGAGGTTCTGATCTTCGCTACGACATGCGTCTCAGCTTCATGGATGCCGCATTCGGGACGGAAACAGAAATTGACCTTGAAAAGACAGCTACCTGTCCGCAGTGCGAAGGCAGCGCCTGTAAGCCGGGGACGTATCCGGAAAACTGCCGGCACTGCCAGGGAACCGGCCAGGTCTCCCGTAGCCAGGGCTTTTTCACGGTAAGAACCACCTGCCCATCCTGCCGTGGCCAGGGACAGATCATTGCCAATCCCTGCGCCGAATGCAACGGTGCGGGCAAGGTCCTGATTCATAAGAAAGTGTCTGTAAAAATCCCCGGCGGTGTGGATACCGGGTCTCGGCTCAGACTGACCGGCGAGGGCGAAGCCGGTTCCTACAATGGGCCTCCCGGTGATCTTTATGTCTTCATTCATGTTGAACCCCATGAATTTTTTCAGAGAAACAATGTGGATGTCATTTGCGCGGTTCCCATTTCATTTATTCAGGCTGCCCTGGGGGATGAAATCACTGTTCCGACATTAAAAGGGGAAAAAGTCCTGAAGATTCCAAAGGGGACGCAGCCAGGGGAACTGTTCCGATTTTCCGGAGAAGGCATTCCCTCTCTGAGAAACGGCAAACGGGGTGACCAGGTCATTCAGGTCGATATCAAAACACCGACCCATCTCAGTAAAAAACAGGAAGATCTGCTGCGGGAATTTAAAAAACTGGAATCCGGCAAGTTCTCAAATAAACTGAAAAATATTTTAAAAGGCGGATCTGCCGGAAGGTAGTCCGGGTCCATAGCGGGGTAAGTCATGTTTGAACTCAAAGTCGTCTCACATTTTGCGGCCGCACATCAACTGAAAATGGTGGATAAGAAATGTGAAAATCTTCATGGCCATAACTGGAAGGTCGAGGTTTGCATTCGGGGGAAAGAATTGAACACTGCTGGGGTGTTGATGGATTTTGGAGAAATCAAGCAGGAGGTCAAACGGATTGTTGAGAAGCTGGATCACTGTTTTTTAAATGACCTGGAAGGTTTTGGGGATCATTTTCCGTCGTCATCTGAAAACCTGGCGCTTTTTATCGCACGCGGGCTGAAGGAAGCTTTCCATTCTCCGGCGGCATATATTTACAGCGTTACCACCTGGGAATCCCATAACGCTTGCGCGACATATTATCCTGACTGATCAAATGGCCGAAATCCCTTCTTCCAGAATTTTATGGATACGGGATTTGTCTATTTCCATCCCCTTGAAATTCTCAAAAGTGATGTCTTCAAATGGCAGATTCAACTGTTTTTGGAGTGTTGCAAACAGGGACAAGTAATTAGCGGTTATTCTTTTTTCCCAGTTTAGGCCGATGGCCTCAGCCGCCTTCCGAATATCGTCTTTTCCTCCCTCGATTTCCAGAAAATGCCCATACGGCAGGCTGTCCAGGCATAGCTCCGTCTGGTTAAAAAGATAAGTTTCCCGCTGTTTTTCATAAACCTGTCGGGGATAAAAACCAAGTTGCTCCAGAATGGCGATCATTGTTTGAGAATCGCTGATATCCACTTCCAGTTCCCTGAAAATTTTAAACTCGGTGTCCGTATCATCCGGCGGTGATTTCACGGTCAGCCGGCAACGGGTATCCTGCCGGAGTCGCAGCACTTTTTTCCCCTGAGTCAGGCGCATCGCTTCATCGTCAAACCGGATGTTGGTTTCAAAGCCGCTGCCCTTCATTTCAGCTCCCAGGGAGCGGATTCTGGCGCGGATGGAATCGATGTCCGGTATATAAAACTTGATCTCAATTTCAAGCGATTTCATGAGTTGCCCTTAACTGCCCGCAGGCAGCGGAAATATCCTGGCCCTTGCTGTTTCGGACCATGGCCGTATAATGGTGTTGAACCAGGATGTCCTGAAATTTAAGGATGGTTTTTTCATCGGGCCTTCGGAACAGACTGCCAGGGTGTTCATTGAAAGGAATCAGATTGATTTTGGCCTTGATGGGCCGCAGCAGTTTCGTCAGACGCAGGGCGTCTTCCGGAGAATCGTTAATTCCCTGGATTAAAATATATTCAAAAGTGATCCGCTTGCGGGGTGCGATGGGATACTGGCGGCAGGCTTCCAGAAGATTTTCCAGGGGATATTTTTTATTAATGGGCATTAGCCTGCTGCGGGTTACATTGTCCGTTGCATTGAGTGAGACCGCAAGGTTGACCGTGACATCCTTTCCCAGTTGCAGCAGTTCCGGAACCAGGCCGGCTGTTGACAGGGTAACCTTGCGGGTTGAAAATTCGAGCCCGAAATCCCTGTCCGTCAGGATTCGAACGGCCTGAACCACGTTCGGATAATTGGCAAGCGGCTCTCCCATCCCCATCAGGACGATATTGGATAGTGGCTGGGTCCCGACATGTTTTTTGATATCCCGAACCTGAGAAACGATTTCGCCGGCCGTAAGGTTTCGAACAAACCCGCCTCTGGCCGTCAAGCAAAACCGGCATCCCATTGCGCACCCCACCTGGCTGGATATGCACAGGGTGAAGTGATTTTTTTCTGGGATCAGCACGGTTTCGACATGGTTGCCGTCCGCCAGCCTGAAAAGATATTTTTGGGAACCATCCCGGGATGTTTCAATTCTCTCGGTCTGCAGACGGGAAATGACAAAGTGGGCGGCAAGTTTCTCTCGCAGTTCTTGACCCAGGTCCGTCATGCTGTTAAACTGATCAATCTGATGAGAAAATACCCATTTGAAAATCTGACCGGCGCGGTAGGGTTTGATTCCGTTTGCCTCCAGCCAGGCCCCCAGTTGTTCCTTGCTCAGGTTTTTGATATCCATCGGTGTGGATGTACTCATGCCAGTTTTCATATTTGGGCCTTTCGTGAAAAACAAATAATTTTCTTGACATACCACTTCTCCCATATTATTTTCAAGGATTTAGTAACGCATTTAGGTGAATTATATGTTTGACAATCTCAGCGACAAACTGAATGCCATTTTCAAACAGCTCAAAGGGCACGGCACGCTGTCTGAAAAAAATATTCAGGATGGATTGAAAGAAGTGCGGTTGGCGCTTCTTGAGGCCGATGTCCACTACAAAGTGGTCAAAAAATTCGTCGCCGATATCAAGGATCGGGCAATGGGCCAGGAAGTGATGTCCAGTCTGACGCCCGGCCAGCAGGTTATCAAGATTGTCAACGAGGAATTGACCCGGCTGATGGGGTCTCGGCAAGAGGATCTGAACCTTTCTGGAGAAAGGCCGGTTTCCATCATGCTCGTTGGGCTGCAGGGTTCCGGAAAAACCACAACTGCTGGAAAGCTATCGATATTACTAAGGAAAAAAGGGAAAAAGCCATATCTGGTTCCTGCCGACGTCTATCGCCCGGCAGCTATTGAACAGCTCAAAAAACTGGGGGAGCAGCTTTCGATTCCGGTGTTTCCTTCGACTCCGGACATGGACCCGGTGGATATCTGCGTGGAAGCCAGAAACCGGGCTCATCGGGAAGGCCTGGATACGCTGATCCTGGATACCGCGGGCCGGCTTCATATTGATGCGGACCTGATGCAGGAACTCATCCGTATTCGGGACCGGGTGAAACCATCGGATATTTTGCTGGTGGCCGATGCCATGACCGGTCAGGATGCCGTGAACATTGCCACTGCCTTTAACGATGCGCTGAACATCGGTGGCGTGATTCTGACCAAAATGGACGGAGATGCCAGGGGTGGGGCCGCGATTTCCATCAAGTCTGTCATTGATAAGCCCATCAAATTCATTGGCGTTGGTGAAAAGCTAAACGATTTTGAGGTCTTTCATCCCGACCGAATGGCATCCCGGATTCTGGGGATGGGGGATGTCCTGACCATGATTGAGAAGGCTCAATCCGTGGTGGACGAAAAACAGGCTGTCGAGCTGGAGAGAAAGCTTCGAAAAAACCAGTTTACCCTTGAAGATTTTCGGGATCAGATGGTTCAGATTCGAAAAATGGGATCTTTGACCGATCTCATCAATATGATTCCGGGTGTGGGTCAGAACAAGCATCTGAAGGACCTTCAGGTGGATGAAAAAGAGCTGGGCCGGGTTGTGGCCATTATCAATTCCATGACCCCGCTGGAGCGTCACAAGCACGGCATCATCAACGGCAGCCGGAGAAAGCGCATTGCCGGCGGCAGCGGCACAACGGTTCAGGATGTGAATCAATTGCTGAAAAACTATGACCATGTCATGAAGATGATGAAGAAAATAAACAAGGGCGGCCTCAAGAAGTTTGGAAGAGGCTTTTCGCCATTTAAATAAGCCGTTATTATAACCAATACACCGTTACAAGGAGAAATATATGTCTGTTAAAATTCGACTGGCCAGACACGGCGCAAAAAAACGACCTTTTTACCGTATCGTGGCGGCAGATGGACAATGCCCCAGGGATGGCAAATTTCTGGAAAATCTGGGGACCTATAATCCGCTGAACACTCCGGCTGAAGTGACCCTGAAAACGGATCGCGTTCAGTACTGGATCGGCCAGGGCGCAACGCCGACCGATACGGTCAAAAGCATATTGAAAAAACAGGGCATATCGGATATCCCTGCCTGAAGTCCTTGATCCTGACATCATTTCCGGATTCTCGCCTGCCAGCCAAGGAGATGGAGCTATGAAAGATCTGATCGGTTACATTGCCCGCGCGCTTGTTGACCACCCTGAACAGGTGTCTGTTTCAGAGATCGAGGGGAACCAGACATCGGTACTGGAGCTTAAGGTTGCGAAAGAGGATTTGGGAAAAGTCATTGGAAAACAGGGACGAACGGCCCGTGCCATGCGAACCATTCTGAGCGCGGCTTCCGCCAAGGTAAAAAAACGTTCGGTCCTTGAAATCATTGAATAGGGCTGCTGAAACAAAATGAATCCGGATACCTGCGTGACCATTGGAAAAATCGTCGGGGTCCATGGCATCAAGGGATATGTCAAGATTCACTGCGAGGCAGACTCTTTTTCAATTTTTGCGCCCGGCCATTCCGTGATCATTCGGGACTCGAAAGGTGGAAGCCGTGTAACGGAGATCGTGGATGCCAGGCCGCAGGGACGCATACTTCTTCTCTTGTTAAAGGGGGTTTCCGATCGCAACGCGGCTGAAATGCTGCCGGGCTCGGATCTGCTGGTGGAAAAATCCAGTCTGCCCGAACTTGAGCCGGACACCTATTACTGGGCGGATATTGTGGGGATGTCGGTGGTTTTGGTTGATGGGCTCCCTGTCGGAACTGTCACATCCCTCATCGAGACCGGCAGCAACGATGTTTATGTGGTGCAAACCCCGGATGCCGGTGAAATTCTGATACCAGCCATTGCCTCTGTTGTTCTGGAAATTGATCTGAACCAAAAGATCATGCGGGTGAATCTTCCTGAAGGCCTGTAGAAGAGAATCGTCCAATATGGGACAAAGGCATGCAGTTGCGGGAAGCCGGCTATGAATTTTGTCGCATTGACAATTTTTCCGGAAATGTTTCAGCCATTCTGGGGCCATGGCATTGTCAGGCGGGCCATTGAACAGGGCGTCATTTCCGCTTCCGCCGTGAATATCCGGGAGTTTGCCGCGGGCAGGCATCAAGTGACCGATGATAGTCCTTATGGCGGCGGAAACGGTATGGTCATGAAGCCGGAGCCTCTGGCGGCGGCCATCCGATGGGCTGCGGAAGCTGTGCCCGGCGCCAGAACCGTCTATCTGTCTCCGCAGGGCCGGGTGTTTAATCAGGAGATTGCCGCGGAACTTTCCATACAGCCCGGACTGATTCTGATTTGCGGCCGGTACGAGGGTATTGACGAGCGAATCTGTCAGCAGTTTGTGGATGATGAAATATCGATCGGCGATTACGTATTAACCGGCGGGGAACTGCCGGCAATGGTACTCATGGAAGCCGTAACCCGGTTGATTCCCGGCGCCCTTGGGGGCGAGGAATCAGCTCTTAAGGATTCTTTTAGCGACAGCCTGCTGGAACACGGCCATTACACGCGGCCAGCCAATTTCGAAGGCGAACCGGTTCCGGATGTTTTGCTTTCGGGCAATCATGCACAAATTGAGAAATGGCGGCTGGAATCGTCGCTGATCCGTACGGTTTTGAAACGCAAGGATTTATTGATGCAGCGCCAGCTCACACTGGCTGAGGTTCGAATTCTTCAACAGTGGCGTCTGGACATTGACCATATCCTGCAGTCTCAATCTATATCTGGCGCTGGCCCATTACCCGGTCGTCAATAAGCGCGGGGAGATCATCGCATCGGCGGTGACCAACCTGGATATTCATGACATGGCAAGGGCTGCCAGAACTTACGGGGCCAAAGCCCTTTATGTCATTACCCCGCTTGAAGATCAACAGTCGCTGGTAAAGACGCTGGTTTCGCACTGGACAACCGGTTCGGGGTCCGTTTATAATCCAAAGCGATGTCAGGCACTGGAAATGGTCTGCATTCAGGATACGCTGGAAAAGGCCCGTGAAGATATCGCCTTGCGGGCAGAAGGCTATCCCCGGATTGTCATGACCAGCGCAAGAGAGCATTCCGGGGGTATTCCCATATCCCGGTTCCGGGAATTGCTGGAAACGGGAAAGCCCTATCTGCTGGTATTTGGCACGGCATGGGGACTTTCACAGGATTGCATGGAACAGGCGGATCATATTCTGGAGCCGATTCGCGGCAATACAGAGTATAACCACCTGTCGGTCCGTTCGGCGACATCCATTATTCTGGATCGCCTGCTGGGGCGACCATTGTAGGAATGACTATTAAACTTGGGTTTTTTTATCCAATTCATTTACATTAATCTGTCAAATCGTTAGATAACAATTTATTGGGGGAGTCATGGAAACTGTCAAGCTTTTGGAAAAAGAAATGATGCGGCTGGATCTGCCGCAATTTTCCGCCGGAGATACGGTAAAGGTTCATGTCAAAATCAAGGAAGGTGAGAAAGAACGTATTCAGGCTTTCGAAGGTGTGGTGCTCAGCAAGCGCAGAGGCACCACAAATGCAACCTTCATGGTCAGAAAAGTCTCTTACGGGATCGGGGTTGAACGGATTTTTCCGCTGCATTCACCGATTATTGACCGAATTGAAGTGGTTTCAAAAGGAGCTGTTCGGCGGGCCAAAATCTATTATATTCGAAAACTGAAAGGCAAAGCCGCCAGAATTAAAGAAGATCGCTCCTGAAAAAGACATATGGGTATTGACCAGTGGAGATTCGAGAATCAAGCACGCCAGAGCGGTTTGACGCGAATCGCAGGCGTTGATGAGGCTGGCCGGGGCCCCCTGGCCGGCCCGGTTGTATCAGCCGCTGTGATTCTCCCTTTTTCCTTTCCGATTTCTGGTGTAACGGATTCCAAAAAGCTGACTCCTAAAAAACGACAGGTGCTCTATCACCAGATCTATGAACATGCTGATGCCATCGGCATCGGCATTGTGGATTCCGGCGAGATTGACCGAACAAATATTTTAAAGGCTTCCCTGTTGTCAATGGTCATGGCCGTCAATAACCTTTCTCCCCTTCCGGAACACGTGTTGGTTGACGGGATTTTCGGCCTGCCTGTTTCACTGTCGCAGGAAGCCATCCCCAAAGGCGATGCCTTGAGCATTTCCATTGGGGCTGCCTCCATTATCGCAAAAGTGACCCGGGACAGCCTGATGGAACGCTATCACGATGACTATCCGGCTTTTGGTTTTGCCGTGCACAAGGGATATCCGACCCCGTTTCACAAAGAAGCCATCAGGTGTTATGGCTGCTCTCCCATTCACCGGAAAAGTTTTAAAGGGGTAAAGGAGTGGGCGAATCATGGTCAATTCCTTTCAGATATTTGGGAAAAATAATGAATCCCTGGCTGCGATCTATTTAAAGCGGCAGGGATATCGCATTATCGAGCAAAATTATCGTACCCGCATGGGGGAAATCGATATCATTGCCAAAGACAACGAGACCATCGCCTTTATCGAGGTCAAATCCAGGTCTTCCGCGGCCTTCGGCAACCCCAAATATGCAGTCACCCTTCAAAAACAACGCAAAATTTCAAAACTAGCCCTTCAGTATCTCAAGTCCACCCACCAAAGCCATGTCCGGGCCCGGTTTGACGTGGTGGCGATATTTTCAAGTTCCGGACGGGACACCATCGAGCTTATCAAAAATGCCTTTGAACTTACCGGTCGTTGATGCGTCACAGGGTGTTGAAAAGGGGGCGCTCTACGTGGTGGCAACCCCGATCGGCAATTTTGAGGATATCACCCTGCGTGCCCTGAGCGTGCTGGCCGGCGTGGACATGGTGGCCGCGGAGGATACCCGTCACACCGGCCGGATGCTTTCCCGCTATCAGATCTCATCCCCGCTCATTTCCTATCATGATCACAATGAAGCCGAACGTGCTCCCCAGTTCATTCAAAAACTTCTGGATGGAATTTCCATTGCACTGGTTTCCGATGCCGGCACCCCGTCGGTATCGGATCCGGGATACCGGCTGATCTGTGCGGCGATTCAGGCTGGCGTCAAGGTGATTCCCATCCCCGGTGTATCCGCGGCCATTGCCGCCCTCAGTGTTTCCGGACTTCCCACGGATGCTTTCATGTTTTTGGGGTTTCCTCCCAAAAAACAAGCCCGGCGAATGGCCTTGCTAAAGGATATTGAAGGCGAACCCAGAACCCTGATTTTTTATGAATCGCCAAAGCGGATTCTCTCTTTTTTGAATGATGCGCTGACGGTTCTGGGGGATCGCTCCGGAGTCGTATGCCGGGAAATGACCAAACGGTATGAAGAGTTTATTCGCGGGTCCATTTCGGAGATTATGTCTGATCTGTCCGGTCGCAGGGAGATCAAAGGCGAATGTACCCTGGTGTTTTCCGGGAAAAACAAAGACAAGCCCCTCTCCGCGGAATCTCTGGAAAGCAGCGTCTCTGAGTATCTCATGTGCCCTGCGGAAAGTCCCGGTGAGCTTGCCAGGAAAATCGCACTCAAATTCGGCGTCTCCCGAAAAACCGCCTACCAGATGATTTTGTCTGAAAAAGCCAAGGGCGAGCAGTAACCCGGTAATTGCCGGCCTGAGCTTCCAATACACACCCATGCTTTTTCAGCACCATGACATGAAAGGGATAGCTGTTCCCTGACATGGATGTCCGACATTACTGTGCCAATCCAGACGTGAATTTAATGTTGATGAAAAAAATGATACAGATTATGAAGGAAGACATAATATGCGTCACGCAATTATTGAATTTGATTGAAAAATGGAAATCATCTTGTATATCAGAAGGCCAAAACCTTCAGGACTGCGATTATCTGGTGAATTATGATATCCACTGGAATCCGGTCCGCATAATCCAACGGTTTGGGCGTATTGACCGTATCGGCTCGAAGAACTCCCGGATTCAGCTTGTCAATTTCTGGCCGGACATATCGCTGGATGACTATATCAACCTGAAAACCCGTGTTGAAAGCCGAATGGTCATAGCCGACATCAGCGCAACCGGAGACGATAATATTCTCAGCGCTGAAGCCAATGACCTGGCTTTCCGCAAGGAACAGCTCCAGAGGCTCCAGGATGAAGTCCTTGACCTGGAGGATGTAAAGACCGGTGTTTCCATTACCGACCTCGGCTTGAACGACTTCCGCATGGATCTTGTCAATCATGTAAAAACCAATGGCAGCCTGGAAAGTGCCCCCATGGGAATGCATTCGGTAATTGGAGTTGATCCCGAAAAGGGACTTTATCCCGGCGCCATTTTTGTACTTCGTAACACTGTTAACGGTGTGAATGTCAACCTGCAGAATCGACTGCACCCCTATTATCTGATTTACATTGATATCAATGGAGAGGTCATAATTAACCACACGGAGGTCAAGAAGATCCTCGATCTTTTGCGTTCGGCATGTAAGGGTTGCCTCGAACCGATCCTCTCACTGTATGAACCATTCAATCGTGAGACTCAGGACGGCCGGAAGATGGAAACCTATTCCCGCCTGCTTCAGCAGTCCATTCACTCCATGATCCATCTCAAAGATGAAAAGGATATCGACAGCCTTTTCTCCGGTGGCGGCACAACCGCCCTGTTGAATACCATCAGCGGCCTGGATGACTTTGAGCTTATCGCCTTTCTGGTCGTACGGGGAGCTGCCTGACGTGTTTATTTACCCCGCAAAGGCAGCATTCAACCGAGTATTGCCAAAGGCAAAGATTTACGCCAACGCCAAGCCATCCGGGTCGATCAAGGGGAAGTTTGTCTCGCAGATTAGCGAGATTGTCTGGAAATATAAATTATCACCGGACACAACCAACCTGCCATCACGAGACGGATTCACCGAAATCCAGATATTCGAGATCATCCTCAAGGAACCGGACATTGCCCCCGAAGTTTTATATGTGATTGACAAGGTGATTCCCTATCCCATCTTCTTCCAGTTGCGGTATGAAGAACAGATGAAAGGGGTTGCAGCCTTTAAGCTGCCTGCGGCAGACAGTTCCGGCAAATGGGTGATTGAGGAATATTTTGAAACCGATTGGGCGGAGGCAATGACCCTTGCAAAGCCTCTGCGGGTTGCGCTTGACCTGAAGGCTCTGTACGAGCAGATGCTTTTTACCTATATCCAACCTGCCGCCACGCAACGGGGAAACATTGGAATCCCGGGTGGAGCGGGTAAGGCTGATTCGGAAATATCGACGTGAATTGCAGGCGCTGGAACTAAAGATGAAAAGTGAAAAGCAGTTTAACCGCAAGGTGGAACTAAACGCCAAGGTGCGGGAGATGCAGGGCATATTGACTTCATTGATATAACAAGAGGAGTCAGGTCATGAACAATATTAAGCTGTTTGAATCTAAACAGATTCGTTCTGTATGGGACGAAAAAGTTCAAAAGTGGTACTTTGCCATTGTGGATGTTGTATCAGTTCTCACCGCCAGCGTTGATTCAGGCGCATACTGGCGAAAACTGAAAGAGCGGCTGAAAAAAGAGGGTAATGAAACCGTGACAAATTGTCACAGTTTGAAAATGATTGCGGCAGACGGGAAACAGCGGCTTACTGATGTCGCTGATGCAGAGCAATTGCTCAGGCTTATCCAGTCCATTCCTTCACCAAAGGCCGAACCTTTCAAACTCTGGCTTGCGCGGGTTGGTTATGAAAGACTTGAGGAGATCGAAAACCCCGAGCTCTCCATGGAGCGGATGCAGGCGCTGTACGAGAAAAAAGGGTATCCGAAAGAGTGGATTGACAAACGGATGCGCGGGATTGCCGTCCGTCAGGATTTGACAGACGAGTGGAAAAAACGTGGAGCCAAGACCAGCCTGGAATATGCGATACTGACCAACGAGATCATGCAGGGGGCTTTTGATCTGAAAGTGGATGAGTACAAACAGGTGATAACAGGTGAGAATTTCAAGGGATTGACCGGCAAAAGAAAGAAGAGGATATCCTAACGTAGGGGCGGGTTTCAAACCCGCCCCTACGGAATGAAAACTATTGAAAAAAGGAATCGCCGTGGATAAGCTGAAAATGCAGAGCCCCAATCTGGTAGATGCCAATATCGTTAAAATCGCCGATCTCTTTCCCAACTGCGTCACCGAAGATCGGGATGAAAACGGCATATTGCGCCGGGTGGTGGACTTCGATCTGTTGCGTCAGGAGCTCTCAGGCTGTCTGGTTGAAGGGCCACAGGAACGTTATACCTTAAGCTGGCCCGGCAAAAACGAAGCGATTCTGACCGCCAATGCGCCTATCGCCAAGACCCTGCGTCCCTGCGAAGAGGAGAGCGTCGATTTTGAGAACACCAAAAACATCTTTATCGAGGGTGATAATCTGGATGCGCTCAAACTTCTGCAAGAGACCTATCTGAACAAGATCAAGCTGATCTATATCGATCCGCCGTATAATACCGGCAATGATTTCATCTATGACGACGATTTTTCAGAAGACACCGAAACTTTCCTGAAACGATCCAATCAGAAGGATGAGGCGGGGAATCGCCTGGTTGCCAACTCTGAATCCAATGGGCGGTTTCATTCAGACTGGTTGAGTATGATGTATCCGAGGTTGAAACTGGCGCGGAACCTTTTGAGTGAAGATGGCGTGATCTTCATCTCCATCGATGACAATGAAGTGGCAAATCTGCGGAAGATATGTGAAGAGATTTTTGGGGTAGATAATTTTTTTGCCAATGTGGTTTGGCAAAAAAAGTATGCTGTATCGAATGATGATCCAGGAATAGCGCCCATGCATGATCATATACTTGTTTTCCAAAAGTCAGCTGCATTTCAAAGATTTCTTCTACCGAGAACGGAGAAACAACTTGTCCGTTATAAAAATCCTGATAACGACCCACGTGGGGAATGGAGTTCAGATAATTATATAAGTAACAAGTCACGATATGAGCGTCCCACGTTATGGTATGCAATAAAACACCCTAAAACCGGTGAAGATGTTTGGCCTGCAGAGGATGCTGTTTGGAGATATTCTAAAGATAAACATCAGCAGATGGTTGAAGAAAATCGACTTTATTGGGGGCCTCAGGAATCATATGAAAAACCAAGATTAAAACGATTTTTAGATGAAATCCAAGACGGAGTTGTTCCTTCAACTTGGTGGACATTCACGGATGTAGGTCACAATGATGAAGGTCAAAAAGAAACTGGCCTATTACTTGGTAAAAAGATATTCAGTACGCCTAAGCCAGTTCGTCTTTTGCGACGAATACTTGAAATATCGACCTGCAAAAACGACATTGTTTTGGATTTTTTTTCTGGCTCAGCTGCAACTGCCCATGCAGTAATGCAACTTAACGCCGAAGTGTGTGGTGACCGAAAATTCATCATGGTGCAACTCCCCGAACCCTGCGATGAAAAATCTGAAGCATTCAAAGCAGGTTACAAAACCATTGCCGAGATCGGTAAGGAGAGAATTCGCCGCGCTGGTAAGAAAATCAAAGAAGTAAACCAAATCACTGCAAAGAAATTCGACACCGGCTTTCGCGTCTTCAAGGTGGACACCTCCAACATGAGAGATGTGTATTACACCCCCGACGAATTGAAACAGGGCAATCTGGAACTATTCAAAGATCACATCAAACACGACCGCCGCCCGGAAGACCTGCTGTTCCAGGTTTTCATCGATTGGGGCCTTAACCTTTCCCTGCCCATCACCAGGGAAACCATTGACGGCAAGACTGTCTTTTTTGTGGATACCAATGCTCTGGTTGCCTGCTTTGACCCCGGCATTACCGAGGAACTGGTCAAGAAACTGGCCAAGCACAAGCCCCTACGGGTGGTCTTCCGGGATGACGCCTTTGGCAGTGACAGCGTCAAGATCAATGTCGAGCAGATTTTTAAACTTCTGTCCCCTGGAACTGAAGTGAAGTCAATTTAAGGGGGCTGTATGAGCCACGAAGATTTAACCACAAAAGACACGAAAAAGGCGGAAGAACGCTCTCTGTTTGATCGCGTTATCCAGATTCTGGAACTGACTCGCGCCAATGTAGTGAGGGCGGTCAACAGCGGTATGGTGTCTGCCTATTGGCTGATCGGGCGAGAAATTGTGCTGGAACTCCAGGGTGGTGATGAACGCGCGGAATACGGGAAGCAGGTCATCGAAAAACTTTCCAAACAGCTTACCCAGCGGTATGGTAGCGGCTACTCCGTTACTAATTTGCAGTATTTCAGAAAGTTTTATCAGGCATATTCCTCACGATTTCCAATTACACACCCGGTGGGCGCAGAATCTTCCACTGTGAATAGTTCCATGGAGAATTCACGCCCAATGGGTGCTGAATTGACTGTTTCAGGGAAAAAATATTCACCGCGTAGCGAACCTATTCAGAGTTTCTCACCACAGCTTTCCTGGTCCCATTATCGAGCACTTATGCGGGTCGCTAAGCCGGATGCCCGTGATTTCTACGAGCGGGAGGCAATTGAATGCGGCTGGGACAAACGGTCGCTGGAGCGGCAAATTCATTCACACTATTACGAACGGATGCTGGTAAGCCAGAACCCGCAGCAGATGATTGAATCTGGCCGCCGAGAAATTGTACCTCGCAAGGAAGGCATCGAGGTATTAAAGAATCCGTATGTCCTGGAGTTCCTGGGACTTCCGGAAGTATCCATGTTGCATGAAATGCAGCTTGAATCAGCAATCATCACCCACCTGCAAACCTTCCTTCTGGAGCTTGGCAGAGGCTTTGCTTTTGTGGCTCGTCAGAAACGCATCTGACCGAACAGAAACAACTCATTGTATCCAATGGGAACGACAATATAAGTGCAGAATAAGACCCAATAAAAGAGAATCAGACAGCCAGTCGATTCTCCACCTGCCCGGAGGAGAATCGGCAATGGCAACACATAACATAAATCGTCTATGGAATCTCGATGCACCCAATGAAGCTGAAATTTAAGAAACAGCCCTTCCAGACTGACGCAGTCAATGCGGTTGCGGACTGCTTTGCCGGACAACCGAAAACCGAAGGCATCACCTATCGGATAGATCCCGGTAAAACCGGGCGGGCTTATAAAAGCGGTCAAACCCAGTCCGGCTTTGATTTTGCTCAGTCCGGTTTTAAGAACCGTGAACTGTTACTGACGAAGGATCAGCTTCTGGCGAACATCCATGCCGTGCAGCAGCGGCAGAATCTTCCTCAATCGACAGCACTGGTCAGCACCAAGGTCTGTGCGGTTAATCTCGATATCGAGATGGAAACCGGCACCGGTAAAACCTATTGCTATATCAAGACCATGTTCGAGCTGAACCGCCGCTATGGCTGGTCCAAGTTTATCGTCGTGGTGCCGTCGGTTGCGATTCGCGAAGGGGTCTATAAGTCCTTCGAGATTACCGCCGAGCACTTCATGGAGGAATACAAAAAGCGCGCCCGGTTCTTCATCTACAATTCAAAGCAACTGCATCACCTGGAGCAGCTTTCCTCGGATGGCGGCATTAATGTCATGATTATTAACGTGCAGGCATTCAATGCCCGGGGTCAGGATGCCCGTCGCATCTATGAGGAACTGGATGATTTTCAGTCGCGGAAACCGATTGATGTCATCAAGAGCAATCACCCGATCATGATTCTCGATGAACCACAGAAATTGGAAGGGGCCAAGACATTCGATTCGCTCAAGGAATTTTCGCCACTGGCAATCCTGCGTTATTCCGCAACACACAAAACCGAGCACAATAAGATCCACCGGCTGGATGCTCTGGATGCCTACAATCAGAAGTTGGTCAAGAAGATTGCGGTTCGCGGTATTACCGTCAGAGGTCTGTCCGGCACCCATGCTTATCTCTATCTGGAGTCCATCCAGATTTCTTCGGGCCCACCCGTTGCCCGTATCGAGTTTGAGGTTAAGCAACAGAACGGCATCAAACGGATGGTGCGCAAATTCGGCAGGAACAACAACCTTTTTGACCTTTCAGGCGGACTTTCCCAGTACAAGGGGTTTGTAATCGCCGATATCAATGCGGTTAACGATACGGTCACCTTCACCAATGGCGAGGTTCTGGAGGCAGGTGAGGCAACCGGTGATGTCAATGAAGCTACCCTGCGACGCATTCAGATCCGCGAGGCGGTAAGGGCGCATCTTGAGAAAGAGCAGGCACTCTTTCCGCTGGGGATCAAGGTGCTGTCCCTCTTCTTTATTGACGAAGTCGCAAAATACCGAAGATATGACGATGGTGTTGAGCAACCCGGCGAATATGCCCGGATGTTCGAAGAGGAGTATCTGGATGCCAAGAATGACATCTTGTTGATGCTGGATGCTCCCTATCGCAAATACCTTAACGGCATCAAGGCCGAGAAAACTCACAACGGATACTTCTCCATCGACAAGAAAAGTAATCGGCTTGTTGATCCAGCCGTACGTGCAAGGAGCACGGAAGCGGATGACGTAGACGCTTATGATCTGATTCTGAAGGACAAGGAGCGGCTGCTCTCTCTGAATGAGCCGGTACGCTTCATATTTTCCCATTCAGCCCTCAGCGAAGGATGGGATAACCCCAACGTTTTTGTCATCTGTACGCTGAAGCACAGCGACAGCAGTATCCGCAAACGCCAGGAAGTGGGACGTGGCCTGCGCCTTTGTGTCAACCAGGCGGGTGATCGAATCGACAGCGGGGCCAATGTTCATGACATTAATCTTCTGACCGTTGTTGCCAGTGAGAGCTATAAGGATTTTACGGCCGGCCTTCAGAAAGAAATATCCGATTCTCTTTCCGACCGACCGCGAAAGGCCGATGAAGCATACTTTGCAGGGAAGATCCTCAAGACGCCGGAAGGCGACGTTAAAGTCACGCCACAGATCGCTAAGCAGATATACAAATACCTGCTGAAAAACGATTACACCGACGATAACGACGGCATTACCGCCACCTATCATGAAGCCAAGGAGAATGATTCCCTGACACCATTGCCGCCAGAGCTGGCCCCTTATGCTTCCCAGATAGCGCAGTTGATCGACAGTGTCTTTACTGATGCTGCTCTGCCGAGAATTGACGATGGCCGCAAAGCCAAGCCTAATCCGCTGAACAAAAATCTCGAAAAAGCCGAATTCAAAGCTCTTTGGGAAAAGATCAACCGTAAGGCCGCCTACACGGTTCATTTCGATACCCCTGAATTGATCAACAAATGCGTGACTGCCCTTGATAAAGAATTGCGGGTTACCAAGCTTCAATTTACCGTCCAACGAGGTGAGCAGAGCGATTCCATCTCATATGACGAGCTCAAAAATGGTCAGAGCTTTGCTGTCAAAGAAAACGCAACGGGTTTTATGGACAGCTCCGTTCATTCCGCTGTCAAATACGACCTGATCGGCAAAATAGCCGAAGATACCCAATTGACCCGCGGCACCATCGCTGATATTCTGAAAGGCATCAACGAAACGGTTTTCTCGCACTATCGCCAGAACCCGGAAGACTTCATGATCAAGTCGGCAAGGATCATCAACGAGCAGAAAGCGACGATGGTTGTCGAGCATCTGACCTACAGCCCCGTGGAAGACAGACATGAACTTCACGACATCTTTACCGTGGACAAGCAGCAGGATTTCAGCCGGGCAATAAAGACTAAGCACCATGTGTATGACTATGTCTTCACCGATTCCAAGACCGAAAAGGCCTTCGTGACGGAGCTGGACAAGAGCGTTGAGGTGGTTGTTTATGCCAAGCTCCCAAAGGGTTTCTTCATCCCGACACCGGTCGGCAACTATAACCCGGACTGGGCCATCGTCTTCAAAGAAGGAACGGTCAAACACATCTATTTTGTCGCCGAAACCAAAGGCTCCATGTCTTCCATGGAGCTCAGGAAAATTGAGGAATGCAAGATCGACTGCGCACTAAAATTCTTCGCCGGCATCACCACCGATCAGGTTAAATATGATGTTGTCACGGATTATGCAAAGCTGATGAATCTTGTGATGTGAAGGATTATATCGGGACAGAAAGAAAATGCCAATTTTATAACGTATTATATAGCCCAAGAGGAATAAGGATAGACGATGGAGAAAAAAATACTTCTTCCGGTAGATGATTCGATTCATTCCAGAAACGCCATTCACTATGCAGTGAGGATTTCTTCCGCTGTAAAAAACCTGACCTATACATTGTATCATGTGCAACCGCCCATTTCACACTTTTTACTGGAAGAAGCCAAAACCGATGGGCTGAAGCAAATGGATCTGAACCATCTGGCCCAAAAACATGAAGACGCTTCACGGGCGTTGTTGGATAAATGCAAAAAGAGTATGACGGATCTGAAGGTATTTTCCGGCCATATTCAAGTGGTCACTCAACCCAGAAAACTGGGCCGCGCCAAGGACATCATCGAATATGCCCAACAAGGCCACTATGACGCCATTGTCGTGGGCCGAAGGGGGATCTCCCGGCTTCAGGAAACCTTTTCAGGCAGCATCACCTCAAACCTTCTGGAGCACTCCCGGATCATTCCGGTATGGGTCATTGACGGCCAGGTCACCTCAACACGAATCATGATAGCCGTCGATGGATCCGAGAGCTCCCTGCGGGCTGTTGACCATCTCTGTTTCATGACAGCCGGCAATGCCGATATCGAGATTACCCTTTTTCATGTTGTGCCCAGATTCAGCGATTTTTGCCCCATAGAAATTGAGGAGCCGAAGGATAAAATCGAGAAGATTCTCATTCAGGGCAACAAACGCTGCATCGATCATTTTTATGCCCTTGCGTTGCAGCGGTTTAAAGAAGCCGGCTTTCAGGACAGTCAGATTCATCTGAAAATGGTCGAGTGCCTGTATAATATCGGCAGCGCCATCGTAGAGGAAGCCAGGGCAGGGGACTACGGTACGGTGGTGGTGGGAAGGCGGGGTGGCGGCAATGCCTTTTTTATGGGCAGCGTCTCTCGAAGTGTGCTGGGAAAGTCCGCCAACTGCGCGCTTTGGGTGGTTTCCTGAATTGATCTACCGGCGTTTTTCCCTCTTGGTCAGCAGGCTGATTTCCATCGACGGGACAGTTTTATCATTAAAATATGATGGTTCCGTAATACGTTCAAGCTCCCCGTTGAGCTTCATCCTTAATTAGGCGAATGGTCAAAGTCACAGCCAATCCTGCACGCATTCCGTTTATCTTCACACTCATGATCGCGAGGCGGGTTGTATTCGCAAAAATCATGTTTTTCCTCGCACTCAAGCAAACATCCTTGGTGTCGTTTCAGTACGTCGTTTAGTGTCATTGGCGGCCTCCTTTCAGATTTCAAATCGTTCCACGATCCGCTGCCATTTATCTAAACAATAATCATTTTGTGGAAAGTTGCTATCCGGTCGAAATCAATGCGGCCTGGAACTCAGCACGTGGGTGGCGCTGCCCATGAAAATCTCAGCCACCTCTCCTTCGGTTTCGGACAGGGTGGGATGGGGATGAATGCTTAGGGCCAGGTCCTGTACCAAAGCGCCCATTTCAATGGCCAGAACGGCTTCTGAAATAAGGCCTTCGGTATCCCGGCCGACGATGCCCACGCCAAGGATTCTCTGGGTATCCGGGGAGATGATCATTTTGGTCATGCCATCCTCAATGCCCATGGTCGACGCCCGTCCCGAGGCCTTCCAGGGGAAGCGGCGGATCTCCGTGGGAATATTCCGCCGCAGGGCTTCTACTTCGGTCAGCCCACACCAGGCGATCTGAGGATCGGTGTAAACCACGGCAGGAATAGCCCTGGCATCAAAAGCCGACGGCTTGCCGGCGATGACTTCGGCTGCTATCTTGCCCTCGCGCATAGCCTTATGGGCCAGCATCATCCCGCCCGTAATATCCCCGACGGCGAAGATGTGGGCATTGCTGGTGCGTTGCTGTTCGTCCACCTGGATAAAGCCGTTGGCGTCCACTGCCACACCGGCGGCTTCCAGTCCCAGTCCCGACGAATTGGGTTTTCTGCCGGTAGCCACCAGTACGCGGTCAAACCGTTGGATCGTTGGGTCGGCTTCGCCTTTGAATTGAACTTCCACCGAATCCGGCGTTTCTTTGGAATCGAGCACCCGGGTATTGAGATAGATGGCGTGAAATAATTTCCGAAGATGCTTCTCCAGCACTTTGATCAAGTCCGGGTCCACACCGGTCAAAAGGCCGCCTCCCAGTTCCGCCACTGTCACCTTGCTGCCCAACGCCGCATAGACACTGCCCAATTCCAGGCCTACATAGCCCCCGCCGATGACCAGGAGGTTTTCGGGGATATCGATAAGCTCCAGCGCTTCGGTTGAGGTCATTACCCGGCTGCTCTTTTGCCGGGGCGCTCCGGGAAAGGGGATGGGATGGGAACCGCATGCCAAAACGGCGTGTTTGAAAATAATATGGCTGACATTGGCCTCGTGCAGGCGGACCTTGTTCAAGCCTTCAAACTCGACCCGCCCCTGGATCAACTGAACCCCTCTTTTGTTGTTCAGTGTCATCAGCCCTTCGGCCAGTTTGTCCACCACCTGGTTCTTCCAATTCCGCAAGGCATTCAGGTCAATGCGCGGCGGACCGAAAAAAACGCCCATTGATTCGGC
>CAIVVZ010000595.1 GCA_903909505.1 uncultured Desulfobacteraceae bacterium | reverse complement strand
GCCAGCATTTTTTCCCGAAGCGGGCGCACTTCCGCGTGAATGATTTCATGCAGGAGACCCGTGGAATGCGCCAGTTCCATATGAAAGAATAAATAGTCCTTGTGTATAGGGTCCGCAATCCGATTTAAAATGGCCCTTACCCTCCCCAGCAGGCGCTCCCGAGCCGGCGCGGATTCGCTTACGCCTCCATCCGGCGGGTGGGCTTTCATGGATTCCGCAAAAGAATGCCGCCATGCCTGACGGTAAAGTGTTTCCTTGTCGCCGAAGTGATAATTGACGGCGGCGATGTTTGCTCCGGCCCGTTCACAGATTTCCGCAATGCTTGCATTCCAGTAGCCTTTTTCCACAAATACCTGGATTGCCGAGGACAGCAGCTTCTGCTGCGTTTTGACAGCATCTTTTCTTGGGGTTTTCATTTTGTTTCCCGCAGTAGTTAAATTAAAACTTTAATTTACTATTTAAAATATACGTTTTAATTTGTCAAGCGGTTAATTTCTGCAAGGAGGGATATCGGATTCATTACGGCGGGAATTACAGATAAGTATTGAGCGGTTTTTTCATTCCATTGATTTCGGCGGAATGGGGATGGTCAACCTATCGAATTACATTGATCTTTTTCGATATAACGGCGCCTTGTCAGTAACGGCGAATCACACGTGTTCCGCGGAACGGATTACATGAATACATGGGCTTATCAATGCCATTGTCCCCCATTTTTTTAAAAAATGGGGGACAATGGATTTCAGACATTCATCGAGATGGCGTTAAAAATCCTTAAAATCCTTTTCATCAAAGGGAATGATCTCATCCGGACGCACTACCTTTTTCAGCGGCAACCGGCGCTGTTCCGCGGGAAGAATTTTCGGTTTTGTCACTGGATGCATGGATTGTTGGGTTTTTGGGGTACGGGGTATCTGGGGTTGCATGGGTTGCATAGATGGCTCTCCGCGACACGGGAGAAAACCGCGTTGCTCCGGTTGACATGCTCCGAGCCTTCCCGGACTTTTTGGGAAGTTCCCTCGATGAGGTTTCCGGTGGTTTTGGCCGCTTCAACTGCCGCGTTCGGGGCCAGAAGATTGGTCTGAAACGCGATTTCATCGATGGAGGCGGCCTGTTCCGAAGAGCCCTCGGCCAGGGTCTGACTGGCGGAAGACACCTATACCGTTCTTGATCAATTCTCGGAGTCAATCCCGTGTCAGCGCCGTTGTTATTTTGACGATCCGCGTCATTTTTGCCGCATGTATCCATGCCCGGATATCATGAATCAGCAATTCTCGGTGAACATGAAAATGGAATATCTCTTCTTGAGCAGGGGCGGGTCAATTCGATAGGAAGTATTTCTTTCTGAAATATTCCTGCTCAGGAAGTGTCTATGAGTTTTCTGCGTTTTTCACCCAAGAAATCCCATGGATCGAAGATTTGCATCTGTTTGTGATTATTGACACGGATCATTGTTTGCATCGAAAGCGGGCTGTAATCCGCGCATTCATCCGCGCTCCATTTTGACCTTCAGCTCGATAAACCGGCACAGTTCTTCATGAATGTCCTTCAAAGTCAATTCGTCCAGGCACCGGCTGATCTCTGAGTCCCGGCATCCTTTCCGGCGGCAGGGAATGCAGGGCATGTTTTTGGAAATCACCGCATGCCGGCTGCCTCTCGGCGCCCAGCATGCGGCCGGAGACGGCCCGAAAATGCCCAGCGTCGGAATGCCGACAGCAGCCGCCAGGT
>CAIVVZ010000594.1 GCA_903909505.1 uncultured Desulfobacteraceae bacterium | reverse complement strand
CATATCACTGCATGCCCGTTTGATTTCTCTGTCCGTACATTGGAAGCCATATCATTTTTATTCTCAAATTGACAAACAACTGTGCATTGCCTGGGTCAATTTATTTGAGCATAGGTGGGTCTGTTTTTATTAGCGTCCAAGGTTTCGGCCATCATGTATGATAGTTGCTGTTGAATTTCAAAATTAGAATTGCTGCAAGAAAAAAGGGCGCATTCCCGCGCTCAGCTTTCACGAAAACCAGTTGTTTTCACACTAACGCTTTTTCTCACTGCAAGCTTGATCTTGCATCGCAATGTTAATCTTGCAGCGGGAATTGATATTCAGAGAGCGGTTCAAAATTGAAGGCTCAAGGTTGAAGACCAAAGTCTGAATGTTCATCAAACTGAATCAAATTACATTTCAAGATATTAATGAGAATGAAAGCGTCCAACAGATCGTCTTGAGATGAAATATCGACACATGGAAAATCCTGAACCGGATGCCTGCCTTGCAAGATATTTTTTTCAACTTCAATTTTCATCCTTCACTCTAACTACTTGAATAGTTAACAATTACTCATAAATACGGTGTCAAATTCTCCAGATGGCACACAACTTGCTGTAATCGAAGTAGCATCGGCATTTGATACCATCTGTTGAAACGGGTGGGGATCGTCCCCGCCCCAAACTGCCGATTGTCGGTGGGTTCAGGGAGAATTTCACTGTATGGCAAGTATTCTGATCTGGGGTGATGAGCATGATTCCTGCCTTTTGGCCAGGCGGGTTCTGGAGAAATTGGGGCATGAGGTTACCCTGTTCACCAACCCCGATGACGCCTTGCGCTGGTCTGTCAGTCAAAAGCCGGAATTGGTCGTGCTGGACTCAAAGGAAGGCTCGGAATGTCTTCAGCTCTTCAGGAAATTGCATCGCTGTCTGATTGTTCCTAAAGTGATGATAATAACCAGTGTTGCACTTTCGCCCACGGATATTACAGATGCACATCGGCTGGGGGCTGAAGTATGTCTGAACCGGCCGATGGAAATCGGGGAATTTGAGAAAAGAGTGACGCAGTTGTTAACCGCTTGAACCATACTTTAACAATAGTAAAAGGAGGAAAACGTGAATAATCTTGTAAAGATGTTTATTGCCATTGCGATTGTCGGCGCATTTTTAACCATCCCATTACTGACACCGATGCCCGCCTATGCAGACAAGTTGACTGAAGCCATTGCAAAAGCACCTGTCGGAACCGAAAAAGGCCAGATTGACCCCAAGGCTCAGCCCGGGTATCTGGGAATTCCCGGTGGGCCCAATATCAATGTATTTCTTGCCTTCTTCTGGGCTGTATGGGTGGGCTGGATCTTTTCCACCGTCGGCGCTTTTGGGGGAGTCATGGCAGGAGTGGGCCACATTACGGTATTCAAGCTAAACGCCTACGCCAGTCAATTCAAGGATACCTCTCCGGCGCTGAACAGGGTCATCACCGATTCAGTCCGGGTGTCCAACCAGTTTTTGGTGGGGTTGAGCGCGTTGATATCTTCTTTTAATTATTATAAAATGGGAAGATTGGTCCTTCCTCTGGGCATCGCCCTGGCTCTGGGCTCCATGAGCGGGAGTTACCTGGTTCCCCTCCTGACTGCCGGAAAAGTGACCTTCAAAGCATATATCGGGTATTTTGGAATGTTTGTTCTGGCCCTTGGGCTCTGGATGCTGTATGAAACAACCCCCAAAGGCATGGCCAGCAAGAAAAAGGCCAAACAGGCTGCCGAAGCCTTTGAAAACACCATGAAACGCTGCCGGGCGGGTGAGAATATCGACACTTGCGATCTGGGGGTTAAGGTCACCAAAGTATCGCTCACTCGCTTTCATTTCACTTTTTATGGGGTTGAATTCAGTTTCAGTCCTTTTTATCCGCTTATAGGCGGTTTCATTATTGCTTCCATTGCATCCTTTATCGGCGTTGGCGGCGGGTTTTTGTTGGTACCTTTTTTGACCAGCGTATCGGGACTCCCCATGTTTCTATCCGCGGGAACCTCGGCATTTGCAGTTTTAATTGGAATGATAACAAGTATATTCAGCTATTTACAGCAGGGCGCCATTGTTCACTGGCCGCTGATTGGTCTTGAAATGGCCGGAATCATCGCGGGTTCCATTGTCGGACCTTATACGTCCAAATATATCTCCGATCTCTGGTTAAAAAGAATGTTCATCATCCTGGCATTTGTGGTAGGCATCGACTACACGGCTCAGGGCTTTTTCGGAATCAAACTGATTCCCTGATCTGCCGTGACACGTCATTAATCTTAATATTTGATCTTGAGAACCGGGATTGTGGGTTTTTGCGACAATCCCGGTTTTGGGCAGGGCTTCCCTACCCAGACGTAATAATTGAACAGGAATTGTGTATGGAACTATTCAATGAACTGCTGATAAAGCTTGATTCCGTGTTGATTTTTTTTTACAGAGTAACGGATAATCCGGTAGCGGGTTTTTTTCTGGGAACCTTCATTCTCTGTTTGGCGTGTGCGATAATCGGAGGCTATGCAGCTTTGGGTTTTTCCGTGATCAACCGCAAGCATATCGGAAAACTTTATTCAGAAACGGTTTCAATGCACAATCTTTCCGTAAAAGCGATTACTGTTAAAGACAAGATAAATTATAATAATTGCAACAAACTGGCCAATGAGGCTTTTGGCCGTTATTTTTTTGCGCAATTTGGAGAGGGAGCCTCTGCATTGTTGCCGGTCCCCTTTGCACTGGCATGGATGCAGTTACGGTTTCAGGAAGTGAGTTTTCCCCTGCCGTTTACAATTCCGGGGATCGGTGAAACGGCAAGCTATCCGTTTATATTTATTTTTCTATATATACTGTGCCGTATTCTCTTTCGGAAAATTCGGAACAAGCTTCCCTTTGCCAACAGAATGATCCAAAAAATCCTTGCAAATGATACGTCGGAAAAAATGTTGAGTTTTTCGGATCTGATCAAACCAAATCAATACAATCACTAACCGGCTTTTCATAAATATCGTTATGTTAGCAGGCAGGATTTGCGCTGATTCCAACTGGAGCCGGCGGAACTCTGGTACGAAGCCATCAAATGTGACCAGTTCATCTGGAGGACACCATATGTCAAACGAAGTGTTCAGTCTGTGCTTTATGTGTTCCATTCGCTGCCCGATCAAGGTATTGGTCGAATCTGGACAGGTGAAATGGATCGAGGGAAATCCCCATGTGCCCGGCATGGAAGGGAGCCTTTGCCCGCGGGGATCCGCCGGAATATCCCTGCTGTATGATTCGGAACGGGTCCAATCCCCCATGATTCGCACCGGCGAGCGGGGCGAGGGGAAATGGCGAAAGGCTACATGGGATGAGGCACTGGACTATGCGGGCGACAAACTGAAGCAGGTCATTCAAGCCCACGGTCCGCAAAGCGTGGTGTTCGGGGAGCGCACCAACCTTTCCACGCATGTCAGCAAGACCTTCATGAAAGCCATCGGCTCTCCCAATCACTTTACCCATGATGCGCTCTGCAAGGGTTCGGTCAACACCGCCTGCCGCAGTCTCTTTGGCTATACCGATGCCCAGATGGGCATGGATTTGAAAAACAGCCGGCATGTCGTTCTCTATGGCCGCAATATGTTCGAAGCCATTTCCGTCAAGGAAGTCAACAACCTGATGGATGCCCTGTCGGCCGGCGCCAAACTGACCTATATCGATCCGCGGGTGTCGGTGACGGCAACTAAGGCCAGCCGGTACTGGATGATCCGGCCGGGAACGGATCTGGCCCTGAATTACGCCCTGATTCATGTCATCCTGGCCGAACGCCTCTACGACGCTGCCTATGTGGAGCGATGGGTTTCGGGGCTGCCCGACCTTCGGAATTTTGTCCGCTCCTATACCCCGGAGTGGGCGGAGAAGGAAACCGGCATTCCGGCATCGGAAATCGTCGCACTGGCCCGGGAAGTCTGCAATGTCAAGCCATCGGTCATCTTTCACTTCGGCTATCGCGGGGCCCATCATGCCAATGAAATTTACATGCGCCGATCCATTCTGATATTAAACACCCTGATGGGCAGCATCGAAGCCAAAGGCGGACTGTTTTTCAAAAAAGGCCCCGGCGCTCTCGGAAAAAAACCCGCTCAGAAACTGACCGAGCAGAAATTTGAAAAAATTACACTGCCCCGATTCGACAAGGTCGGGACCGCGGATTTCCCCCTTCCGGACCCGGATCACGGGGTTGCCCAGATGCTGGCTCCGGCCATCCTCAATGATGACCCGTATCCGGTAAAGGCCCTGATCGCCAACCGGTTCGATCCCCTCCAATCCATACCCGACACGAATCAAATGAAAGCGGCTTTAAAAAAGCTGGATCTGATTGTCGCTATCGATATTAATTACAGCGATATCGCCTGGTATGCGGATGTGATCCTGCCGGAATCCATTTACCTGGAGAGGACAGACTGCATTCAGCAGGCCAACGGCCTTAAACCCCAGATGTTTTTAAGACGTCAGGCCGTCACCCCCCGATACGACACCCGCGAGGCTGCCATGATCATCAAACAGCTTGGCGAACGCATCGGCGTCGGCGCCTATTTCCCCTATGCCAGCATGGAAGAACTGGTCCGCTGGCAACTGGAGCCCACGGGATTCACATTCGAGGATTTCGAATCCAAGGGTTTTGTGGCCTATGGCAAGGAGCAGATTTTCTGGGACCGCGAAGAGGGTATCCAGTTCAAGACGCCGTCCGGAAAGATTGAACTCAAGTCCTCGCTCCTGGAGAATGCGGGTTTTTCCTCTTTCCCGGAATATGAGCCCGTTCCGACCAATACGGGAAATACCTTCCGGCTGGTTGTGGGCCGAACCGCCCTTCATACCCATGTGTCGACCCAAAACAACCTTTACCTTAACGAGCTTTTTTCTGAAAACCGGCTCTGGATCAATTCCGGAAAAGCCTCGGCTCTGGGAATCCGTTCCAACGATATGGTGGACGTCACATCCGCCTGCGGGTCGGGAAAAATCAAATCTTTTGTTACGGACCTCATTCATCCGGAGGCCGTTTTCATGATCCATGGGTTTGGTCATGAGGCTAAGCTGGCCACCCGCTGCTATAACCATGGGCTTTCCGACAGTGTGATTCAGGAGAATATTTCCGACAGGATCGGCGGCAGCCCGGCACTTCATGACACTTTTGTTACGGTCAACCCCGCCTGACAGGAAGAAGGACACCAAGGACAATGAGCAAATATTACTTGTTTCAGGATAAAAAGAAATGCATCGGCTGCCATAGCTGCGAGATACAGTGTAAAAGCAACAAAGGGCTACCGGCCGGCCCCAAGCTCTGTCAGATCATGACCATCGGCCCCAGGTTTGTCGGGGGCCTTCCCAGGGCCTCCTATGTATTCATGCCCTGTTTTCACTGCGAAAACCCCTGGTGCGTGGCGGCATGTCCAACCGGCGCCATGCAGAAGCGACCCCAGGACGGCATTGTTTTTGTGGACCATTCTTTGTGCGTGGGTTGCAAAACCTGTATCACGGCTTGTCCATGGGGAGCACCGCAGTGGAATCCTGAAATCGGCAAGGTCGTTAAGTGCGATTACTGCATGGACCGCATCGATCAAGGGCTGAAGCCGGCCTGCGTCACGGTATGCACCACGCATTGCCTGGAATTCGGGCCTGCGGAATCCATGGGGCAGATAAGGCGGGAACGTCATGCGGCGATCATCGCCGCTATGGAATAAAGAGAGGGAAAATGCCTGATAACGGTTGTCCGGTGAATGCCGCCATTTCCGACCTGGATCGCATCGTTCATTCCGGAACCCTGAAATATCCCAAAAGCCGGCGAAGGACCGAGGAGATTCTGGCCCTGATGCAGGATATTGCCTGGGGCAGGGCCGGAAAGGACCACCTGCCTTCCCTGAAAATTCTGATCGATGAGTTGGGGGACGAAGGCCAGGATGGAATCTGCAAAACAGTAAGCACCTTGATCAGCAGAACCCTGACCGAGCACCATGAGGTGTTTGTCAGCCATGTGGAAACCCATAACTGCGCCACGGGAGACTGCGTGAAGCTGGCGCCCGCGCCCTGCCAGATGGCCTGTCCGGCTGGACTTGACATCCCTACCTACGTTACCCTGATCGGCATGGGCCGGGATGCCGAGGCCATTGATGTCATCCGGCAAGACAATCCCTTTCCTTGGGTGTGCGGCCTGGTCTGCACCCGACCCTGCGAATTCATGTGCGTGCGGGGCCGGATCGACGAGCCGGTTTCCATCAAGTTTTTAAAGGCATTTGCCTCGGAACGGGCCATGTCCGAAAGGATGTACCAGAATCCAGACAAAGACTTGGACAAAGGGCAGAAGGTCTGCATCATCGGTGCCGGTCCCGGGGGCATGAGCGCCGCCTATTACCTGGCCCTCATGGGATACGGCGTTACTGTCATCGAAGCCCTGCCGGTGGCCGGGGGCATGATGATGATCGGCATTCCCCGATACCGGCTGCCCCGCGAGGTAATTGACCGGGAAGTGGCCATGCTGGAGGATCTGGGCGTTGAATTCCGGTTCAGTACCGCATTCGGAAAGGATGTCACAGTCAAAGAATTAAAAGCCGAAGGCTTTGAGGCCTTCTTTTTTGCTATCGGCGCCCACAAATCCTTTCAGCTCAATATCCCAGGGGAAAATAACTATCCCCAGACCCTTCAGGCCATTGATGTCCTGCGCCGGGTGGCTCTGGGAGAGCGGAAAATCCCCGGGAAAAATGTCGTGGTCATCGGCGGCGGAAATGTGGCCATTGATGCAGCCAGAACCTGCCTGAGGCTGGGGTGCGACCAGGTGACCCTGGCCTATCGCCGGACCCGTTCTGAAATGCCGGCGGACATCGAGGAAGTGGAGCAGGCAGAGGAAGAGGGAATCCACATTTCATTTTTAACCATACCCGCGGAGATTCTCGGAGAAAACCACAGGGTGACGGCACTTCGCTGCATCCGGGCAGAAATGATTTCCCAGGAAGGTAGCGACCGGAAATATCCGGTTCCGGTTGCTGGCAGCGATTACCTGATCGAAACCGACGTGGTGATTTCCGCCATCGGTCAGCAGGTGGACCAGGCCTGCCTGGCATCGCTCCCCGGACTGAAATGGACCCGAAGAAATACCCTGGATGCCAGCAAGGTCAGCATGGAAACCGCCATACCCGGAATCTTTGCCGCCGGCGACGCAGTGACCGGACCGGCTACCGTGATTGAGGCCATCGGCGGCGGCAAACGGGCAGCCGACGCCATTGACCGGTACTTATCAGGCATTCCCCAGCCCCAGATGCCGCCGGTTCCGGTCAGAAGGGGAAGAATCGACTGGCTGGAAGTTCCGGCCAGCACCAAAATGGTTTTAAAGCGTCCCCACATGCCCTTACTGGGCATTGACCGAAGGCGAACCACGTTTCAGCAGGTGGAGCTCGGGTATTCGGAAAACATGGTCCGTGAAGAAGCTAGGCGGTGCCTGCGCTGCGATGTCTGCCTGCGGTGCGGGCGCTGCGTGGAAATCTGCCGGGACAAAATGGGAATCGAGGCCCTGAAAATGGGCTATATCCATTTCGATCATCCGGGCCCAACGGATTTCAGAATCACGGAAGAGCGCTGTATTCTCTGCGGGGCCTGCGCCGCCAACTGCCCCACCCATGCCATGCAAATCGAAGACCGGAAAGGGGAAAGAATCCTCTCTCTTTGCGGCACCATATTGAACCGCCAGAAATTGACCTGCTGCGAAAGCTGTGGGACGGTCATGGGGCCTGCCAGATATCTGGAGTATATCCGCAGCAAAACCCGATCCGTCATTCATTTTGCCGACATACGCTCGATTTGTGACGCTTGTGCCCGTAAATCGTCGGCAGGTTACATCGACGAGATAACGCCGGTATAATGACGACTGAAGACCGAAAGATTCTTGAATCATCCTTCAGTCTTCGGCCTTAACACCTGCTTTATGAAAGGACTTACCATTGACTTTAAAAAAGGTCAGCATGTCGAAATCTATAAAAGATCCGATATCACCTTTACATTAGGAAACCGTAAATGGTCACGATAGTCATCGATGGAAAAGATTACGTGGTTGAAGAAGGACATTCCTTGCTGAAAGTCCTTCGGAGCAATGGCAAGAACATTCCCTCCTTGTGTTACCATCCGGCGTTGAAAACGCCCATTGGTGCCTGTAAGCTCTGTGCCGTTGAAATCCGGGTAAAGGATAAACCGTCAAAAGTTGCTCTTTCCTGTGCAGTCAAAACCGGTGAGGGGCTTCAGGTGGAAACAGCCACAGCGGCGGTCAGCATGGCGCGCAGTAAAGCTATTCAGCAATTGCTGGCTTTTGCGCCGCAGTCTGGAACTCTGCTTAAACTGGCGGATTCCTATGGCGTTGAAACTTCTTTCCAGCCGGATGGGTGTATCCGATGTCTTCTTTGTGAAAGGGTATGCCGGGAAATCGTTGGAGCCAATGCGCTGAAAACAGTCAAAAGGGAGGGCCGGAAATTCATTGTACCGGTTGAAGGCGCCTGCATCGGCTGCGGAACATGTGCCAATATCTGTCCAACCCAGGCCATTCGTATCGAAGACAAAGAAACCGTTCGAACCATTTCGATTCGGGATGAAATCATCGGAATTCATCCCCTGGAGCGGTGTGAAGGCTGCGGCAAGCGGTTTGCAACGCCAAAGTTCCTGGAATACATCCATCACAGAACCCTGCACCATCCGGATGTCAAGGAACATCACCAGTACTGTCCGTCCTGCGCCAAATTATTCTTCAAGGGCAAGCAGCCCATGCCCTCTATATGAAAACAGTAGCCGGGTCATCATATGGTGAACTCAATCCGGCCACTTTCTCACCTCATAATGATCCATGCCCAGTTCGGTTTTTGTTTCTTCAAAACACTGCTCTATAGCCCAGCGAATACCACTTAACCATATAAAAATCTTCAGTCGCGTATTCCCCATGGCGTTACTGATAAAAAATGAATAGGTTGGATTTTCATCCAAAGTCCTACGAATAACCAGCCAAAGCTGATCTTCAGGAAGCCCGTTTCTTGAAATAACTCGACATAGAAAACTGAGTACAATATCCCATCCGCCCCCAAGTCAAGACAGTTTTTATAGAGTTGAGATGTAGCTTGTGAAATGGGGGGCCGGGGTCCGGCTTGACGCCGAACCCTGAATTGCAGAAGGGATCTTTGAATTCGCCGGTTCCTGAACTTGTTCCAGCTTTTGTATCAGCGCATCGACCATCATGCGGACGTTGTGGATGCCGTAAGTCCGCAACCCGACAATCGGCAGGATCGAAACACTCATCAGCAGCAGCAACGGTTTCCAGCGAAATTTCATTTCGTGACCTCGGTCGTTTTTCGAAGCATCCCAGCTTCGCCGACAGCAGTGAAGCTGCGGGAGCCTTATTCCGCTGTCTTCAGGCTTTTTGTCTGTCCACCTGAGTAACAACTACGCGAAATACTGTTTCTTACAACGGATTGCAGCATGTTCAAATTCTTCGTACAACGATTTCAACCGCTGGTTGGCTATCGTAATTTTTTTCTGTCTTTCCGCGTGATTCGCTTCAGCCGGATAGCAGGCCAGGCAGCGTTCATAGCGGGTGATCTTTCCCTGGCAGTCGATGCGAAAATTCGCTATCAAAAATATTGTCCGGCTGTCTTGATGGGCGAAATGCTCCACGGCGGAAACCCATTCCAGGTCAGGTTCCACGCTGATTCCAGGGCAGTCACTTGCATCCGCAATGAAGTCATAAATGGTTGTGGCCTGAGCCGTATCTTCATGGAGGTCTTCAAATTTTACCGTCATTTCCTCCAGGGAGAACAGTCGCCTGTCCACCGCGATGCAGACTTGCTCCAGCCTGTGATAGTCTCTTTGTAGATAACGGTTGGCGATCATGACCGCCTGGGAAACATGGGGGCTGAGGGGATTTTTTTTGTTTGTGAAACAGAAAATCCCCCCTGACCCCCCTTTTTTAAAGGAGGGAATAGCACTTGCTTGCTTCAATGTGCCGGCAATGCATTGCGGTTAATAAACAAATACGGCACTGGATTGAAGGGCTTCAAGATTCACCTTTGCCGCGGCTGTGGTTTCAGAGCCTTCGATCAGGTCTTCCACGGCAATGTTCCGCTCTTTGATGCAGGGGACGCAGACCCAGATTTTTCCGCCCTGTTCGACAAAATCGAGAATCAGCTTTTTGATGGGAGGAAAGCCCCCGCCTGGCAGCACATGATCTGCATATCCCTTCTGCGCCAGATAGACTCCGTTGCCCTGCAGGCAAATTGTTGCCGGAATATCCATGGCCAGCGCCGCATTACCGAGCGCAAACGGCATGGATGCTTTTTCCGGATTTTCCCCGGCGCAGGTCAGTACATAAAATATTTTTTCTACTTTCTCTTCCATTTTATTTCTCCTTAATTATTCATAGATAGTTAATTGGGTAATGGGCAATGGATTATGGGCTAAGGGGTTTTATCTGTTAACCATCGCCTATCGCCCATTGCCTGAAACCTATAGCCCATTGGCGATAAGTGTTGCCAGATCTTCGACCTTTGCACCGGCCTTCCGAAGGTTCCCCATGCAAATCGGACACATGGCGATAATCGGCTCTCCGGTTGCATTCAGATCCGATATTCGTTTGTTGACGATTTCGCTGGAGAGCTTGGGAGATATGGATTCCGCCGGACCTCCGCAGCAACCGGTGAACGTGCCGGAGTTTCTGATATTCACGCATTCAATTCCGATATTTGCCAGAACGCTTCGGGGCGTATCGGACATTTCAAGATATCGTCCGTAAAAACAGGGATCATGCAGCGTGACGCGCCGGGTGCCGTTCCGGGATTGAAGCGTCAGCAGCTCAAAATAGGGTTTTACGTCAAAAACGGCATCAACATATTTGGGAAACAGGACCTTCAAGGCATACGTGGTGTGGGGATCGACCGTAATCAGTTTCCGGATTCCGGCTTTTTTAAGCTTTCCGGCCACGTAGCGGGCATGACGAACAAACGCGTCCTGATCTCCGAAATCATAGAGCAGCACGCCGCTATAATCATCCAGCTCCGGTCTGTAGAAAAAATCGACCTGGGAAGCCTTGAGGATGCGGACAATGTTTTGCAGGACAGCGTCGGATTCTTTTTTTTGCGCATGGGAAGTCATCATCCATAGACCCAGGCCGGACAGATATCCGGGGACATATTTGGCATACCGGAGATAATCGCTCCATCGGCTGTCTTCAAATTGCGCCAGATAATTCGTCGATTTTTCGATATAGGGCGAAAACTGATACATCAGGCCCGTAAACAGCAGGGCATCGCCCGCAATGGGGGCCTGTACGCCGTAATGCCATTGGTTAAGCAGAAATTTGGGGATGCCGAATGGGTTTCGGGTCATTCTGACATTGCCGGAAATGACATCTATCATATCCCTGGGATTGTACATGGTCAGGATCTCCTCCAGTTTGCAACAACGTAGCGTTTCAGACTCAGGATGATTTCTCCCGGATTCGCCCCTCTGGGGCAGGTCTGGGTGCAGAGTCCGCAATGCAGGCACTTCCAGAGATCTTGCGCCTGGTCCAGAATCCGGTCCTTGGCTCCGATCTGAATATAGCGGATCATTTTTCTGGGAAAGTGATCGGTGATCAAGGGGCAGATGGCCGCGCAGGTTCCGCAATTAAAGCAGGCCAGGGCCATGTCTTCCCCGAAAGGCTTCATTTCTTCAATAAAATTCGGGTTAATTACCGACATCATAGTTCTCCTTTTCTCATTCCTCACCGCTTGTTTCTTTGGCAGCGATCCATGCATACCGATAATACCCGTCGTCTTTTTCCTTTTCGGCAATCCGGCCGTATTTTTTCATGGCCGCCACGTACCACAAGACTACATCCGTTGCCATGCCGGTTGCCGTGGCCAGTTCCGGGACGGTGCAGGCCGTATTTTCCAGTTGCGCCCGTATCGCCTTTAAGGATTTTTTCTGGTCCCTGACCCGGTCGGAAACCCGTTCAATTCTTTTCTTGCAGGCCAGGCGAAGCGCTTTCATGTCATCTGCCTTTTGTTGTTTCGGGGTGTTTTCTTCAGGCATTGTAATCCCTCATTTTACGCATTTCTTAAGTCCATCAAAATCCTTGTCAGGCGGGGATGTCTTCGGCGACGATCCGGTCCACCATGGCCTCGTACTGGCTCAGGGTCCATCCGGCGACATCGATGGCATTCTCCGAACAGACGCTGACGCAGGCCCCGCAGCCCAGACAGAGCGCAGGGGAAACCCGGGCACGCTGGACAATCCGCCCGATTATTTCCATTTCCACCAGGCGAAGCGCGCCGTCGCTGATGCAGGCCTCGACGCAGGCACCCGTCCCGATGCATTTTCCCAGATTGACCTCGGCCACAAAGGGGTCCAGCTCCACATGACCCTGGCCCAGCAGGGCGGCCGCCTTCACGGCGGCAGCGCCCGCGGCATTGCAGGCCTCCCCCACATCCATGGGGGCCTGGCAGGTTCCGGCCAGAAAAATTCCGGAAATCGGCAATTCAACCGGACGCAGCTTGGGATGAACTTCCAGCAGGAAGCGGTCCATGCCCACCGGCAGCTTCATTTTCTCGACCAGTCCGGACACATCGTTGGGCTCAATGCCGGTGGCCAGCACGACCAGATCCACGGGTGCTTCAATTTCTTCGCCAAAGGTCAAAACGTCCTTCACTTTGACGCAAAGGGGAAAATCATCGGACGGGCCGCCGCGCTCAAGCACTTGCGGCGCATCGTCTGCCTCAAACCGGAAAAAGACCACCTGATTCCGGGCCGTCTCATCGTAGAGCGCTTCCTGGTCCCGGCCGTAGGTCCGGATATCCCGGTAAAAGTCATAGATGCGGGTGGCGGGATAGGTCTGGCGGACGATATTGGCCGCATTCAAGGTTGCCGTGCAGCAGGTGCGGGAGCAGTATTCGTTCAGCCGGCCGTCCGCATCCTCGGGATGGATCCCGGGAATCTGGCGGCTGCCCACGCAATGGATCATGGCCATGCTGCGGATTTTTCTGCCGTCAATTTCCAGAAACTCCCCTGAATTGCGGTTTTGGGCCATGCGTTTGATCAGCTCCGGAAGGGTGATGACTTCCCGGTGGGTTTCAAAGCCGTATTCCCCGGACTTCGGCGCGTAGGACTTGAATCCGGTGGCCAGCACAATCACGCCGGTCTCGATGACAAAGGATGCCGGGGCATCGGCAGGATCTCCCACGAACACGCCTGCCAACGGAACAAAATCTCCCGGCTTGTTTTCTCCCGCATCCAACCGGCCGCCTGCTTCCTGCACGGATTTCGCAGGCTGCCGGTTAACACCCAGGGTGAAATTGCCGACATACCCCTCGAAGGATTCCATACTCGAACAGGTGTGAAGGGTAATGGCCGGATGGCGCAGTACCTGGCGGGCAAACGTGCAGAGCAGATCCCTGGCGGAGTCCCCGGTCGGTGCAATCCGGTCCAGGCAGGCCAGATTCCCTCCCAGAAACGGGGTTTTTTCAATCAGCGCCACTTCGATGCCGCAATCCGCCAGATCTTTGGCGGCCCGAAGGCCGGCAATGCCGCCGCCGACCACGGTGGCGTGTTTTTTTGCGTTTACCCGGATCGGCGCCAGCGGCATCAGTTGTTCGGCTTTGGCGGCAGCCATGGATATCAGCCGCGCGGCTTTTTCGGTTGCCTGATCCCCGTGATGCACCCAACTGACCTGCTCGCGGATGTTGGCATGTTCATATATGTAGGGATTGGCCCCGGCACAGGATATGGCGCTTCGAAAGGTGGTTTCGTGCAGGCTGGGGGCGCACGAGGCCACGACAATCCGGTCGACTGTCCCGTTTTTCAGATCCTCCATGATCAGTTGCTGCCCGGGATCCGAACACATGAACATGTTGGTCCGCGCCACGGCCACCTCGGGCAGCTTTTCCATTTGCGCCCGCACCTTTTCCACATCCACATGATCGGAAATATTGCCGCCGCAGTAACAGATATAAACGCCGACCTTTTTTTTCTTTTCGTTATCCGCTTTGGGTACTGTTTCTTCCGTCATTTCCGCATCTCCTGTTGCCTTTAATCCACCTTCATGTACTTGGCCGCTTCCATGGCCGCCGCACCTGCCTCTGTGATCGTATCGACAATATCCTTGGGTCCCGCGGCGACGCCGGCGACAAAAACCCCCTCCATATCCGTCAGGGTCGGCGAAAGTTTGGGCTGAATCGTGCGGATAAAGCGGTCCGATGCCGCGGAAACCGGGCATATCCCTTCAGGATTCCAGGCGGGGAGAACCCCCAGGGACAGCACCACGAGATCATGATTCATCGTGACCATGCCCTCGCCGTTCTGGTCCTCATATTGAACCGTAACGCCACCGGCTTCGCCGGGATCGATGCGGGCCACTTTGGCCTTGACGAATTCAATACCCATGGCATTGGCGTTCTGGTAAAACTGCTCGTATCCTTTTCCGAACGCCCGGATGTCCATGTAATAGATGCGGATGTCCGCCAGGGGCAGGGACCCGGAAAGCAGCATGGCCTGCTTGATGGCATACATGCAGCAAAACCGGGAACAATAGGAAACCCCCATGCTCTGGTCCCGCGACCCGGCGCACTGCACATAGGCGATGGAATCCGGCTCTCTGCCGTCCGACGGCCGCAGCACCCGATTGTAAGGGCCATGGGGCGCCAGCAGCCGCTCCATCTGAAGCGCATCGATCACGTTGGGAATTTTTCCCATGCCGTACTGCGGTTTATTAGCCAGCGATGTCATTTCATATCCGGTGGCCAGGACAGCGCTTTTTGCTTCAATGACAAAATCCGACGGCTTCTGGAAATAATCGATGGCCTGCGTCGGGCAGATCTTTTCGCATTTTCCGCACAACATGCAGTTTTCAGCATCCAGAACGGCAATCTGGGGAATGGCGTTGGAAAATGGGATGCAGATGGCTTTCCGCGCGGAAAAACCGCCCTGCTCGGCATCCGGCACCAGAACCGGACACTGATATTCGCATTTCCGGCATCCGATACACTTGTCGGCATCCACATACCGGGGCTGCTGAGTGATGCCGGCCGTCAGAACCGATCCTTTTTTATCGAGTGATTTGACGTCGCAGCAGGTAAACAAGCTGATATTTTCGTGATGGGCGGCTGCCGCCATTTTGGGGGTGGTAATGCAACTGGCGCAGTCCAGGGTGGGAAACACCTTGGAGAGCCGGATCATTTTGCCGCCGATGGACGGGCCTTTTTCCACGATGGCGACGCGGTAATCCTGGTCTGCCAGATCCAGCGCGGCCTGAAGCCCGGCGATGCCGCCGCCGACAACTAAAACGTCAAATTTTTGGGTCTGGATGGATGCCATATTTTCTCCTCAACTGCGGGTCAAACCGCCCGGATCATGGGGGTGAATCACGATCCGGACCGGGCGACCCTGAGCCGGGTCAGCCCTGTGCAAACACAGGGGGCCCCAGCTCGGTGATCACATCGTTCATCTGGTTGATTTCTTTTAAAAATGCCCGGTTGCAGACCGTGCAGATCGCGGTCAGCCGCAGCCTTCGAATGTCCAGGTCAACGGCCTTCATCAGTTGATATACCCGGTCCAGACGTCTGGCCAGGGCCTTGTAAGCGCCCTCGTACGGACATTCTTCGCCGCAGGACATAATGATGATGCCACTGATGCCTTTTTTGAAGCAGTCCATATAAAAGTGTTCCGGGAAAAGCACCGGCGCCCGCACCCTCAAAATAAAGGTGTTTGTCGGGTAACTGGAATGGGACTGCCCCACGGAATCCGCACCCGGATAGGCGCAGGTTTCCGTGGCCAGAATCAGAATCTTTCCTTTGTGGGAAATCGTTTCGCTATCCATGGCATTAACGGCTCCGAATTATTTTTTTCGACGCACATAGAGTTTGTCATATCCATCGGCGCTGACAGCGCCCAGATATTCATGGCCGACCTTTCCGGCCCAGGCCGGAATATCGGTGCGGGTTCCGGGATCATTGGAAAAGACCTCCAGCACCTCGCCGACCTTGACCTTGCCGATGCCTTTCTTGGCTTCCAAAAGGGGGCCGGGGCAGGCGCTGCCTCTGGCGTCAACGGTGTTGGATGGTTTAATTTCGGATAAATTGATTTCGCTCATGGGTGTTCCTCCTGAATATGTTTTTGAATGATCACTTGCCAACCGGTCTCAGAACCGGCGCATTTATTATCGGACAGTACCCGGACAGGAAAACAATGCAGCAATCGGAGCAGGTTCCCGTGGAAATCCGAATCTTCGACCCGGATTTCCACGGTATCGTTGATTTTCATTTCGCGGCACAACTGAGAAATATTCAGCAGCGCGATGGGTTCAAAAGCGTTTCTCAGATCAATCAACTTTGCATTCGGCCCGTCCATGATGATGCCCTCCTGTGGACTGTTGGTTGTGTATTGAGCAAAAAGAGTGCCAGTAGACTGGCCATCTGAAAATACATGCCTGCGATTCGTTGCCGGTCAAGCGATAGGGCTAAACTAAAGGAGGATGCATGTGGGAAAAAGACGCTTCCAATCACGGGCAGGCAGACGGGATTGCCAGGAAAGGCAGTTAATAAATTAACGATATGCTTAAACACATGTTTAAATATAAACAGTTATTTCAAATCTCATTTCGGCAATCCGCTTCGACCTTGATATTTGATACAGGAACGGCCGGCCGAACAGTTGATAAGACGAAGAAATTGTTATTGACTTAACTCTTTGAAATTCATACAGGGATATTATCATTTGTTCTTACGCCTTTCGACATGTTTACCATCCATTTGATCAAAGGCTGCCATGACACGTAAAGCATCCATGCCGCAGGGGCAGGAGGCACCACAGCAAGGCAATTTCATTGACTGGTGCGAACTCATAGCGGATCATCTCGCTGCTGGTGGCAGCAATGAACGGCTGCGTTCCTATCTGAAAGCTGTCTCAAAATCAACGTGGCAATTGGTGAATTGGTTGACCCACTCACAAAACGCAGGGAAATTCGATGGCTCGATTGCCACTGAAGCAACGGAAACCGTTTTGGAGAGCTTCATGACTGCAAGGGCCAAGCACGAAGTATCAGAGAAGGAGCGCAAATAGGTTTCAGGGAAATGGGCGTTGTCAGGATTGCAAAGATGCAATCTTAAGAGGTGAACTTTACAAGTTTGCAGTCCTGACACCACGATCCCCCCCAGCGTTGGAGGATCAAATACATGAATAAGTCAGCGGAAAACCTGCCAGGCTCCAGGGCCTTAAGCATATGCCGACCAATAGATCCGCACGCAGTACACATCCCACAGATGTCGGGGCTTATGCCATGCCTCTACATACCAGTAGCTGCACGAGATACACAGGCTATTGAAACCCACGTCGGCAGAATCTTAGCACCAATAGCAAAGCGTTCGCCGAGTAAAGCGTTCCTCGTAGAGGCATACGAACCGGAGAAACCCGACGAACGTCTGGCCATCTGGACTCTACCTCAAGCAGCAGTTCTGCATTATCCGAGGCAGGTTTGGGTCCATGTCGACTATTCTGCTTACCGGCACGCGTACAGCCAGGCGTTTCCGAACCTGAACTTGAACGGTCTCGTTCTCGACCACGTGATGAATCGAAGAGTTGCAAGGCTGAAGGGGTTCCAGTTCTTACGAATCGTACCCATCTCCAGAGGGGCTAATTCGAGCCATGGAGGTCTATCCGAAGGTTGGGCTGTAGAGTTTCACAGCTCCCCAAAAATGCGAGAATTCAACAGAGCATCGCAAGCGGTTGTCCAGTATGCCGACCTTGCTGACATTGTAAAGATGCTCGGCATGGAGGGTGGAGGTTCGTTCATGGACATCGTTAACGATGCACAGAAATTAGTGGATCTTCCAAGTGGTACCGAAGTAAGGCAAGGATAAGGCGGGACAATTCCCAACCAGACGGCGTGAAGACGGACGGCGCGATAAGACCTCGCCGCCGCTTACCCAAGTGTTATATGTTTCGATGATTCCGCCTGTGACCAAAGGTAACTATTGCCGAAAACCAAGATGACCTTTAAGGAATAAATGGCAACAGCAAAAAAAGACTTTGAGGGCTTTATTAGATGGCTTCACTTGCCAGAGAATGACGTACCTTCCAACGTACGACGCCTGGCTAATTTGGTTTTAGCAAATTTCGATTCTGTCTTAGAAACTTCCCGTCAACGCAGCCAACGTTCTGTCTATTTGGCAAATTTATTTCAACGCCATCTATTTCAAATACCAGACACCTTACCTGAAATAGCTCCAGCGGCAGCAGATAGCACATGGCTATGGAGGCGACTTCACCATCTCACAGTTGGCCCATTCAGAGGTTTTCGACATCCCGAACCCTTTGAGTTGCAAAAAAAAATAGTTCTTTTCTATGGCCCAAATGGAAGCGGAAAAACAAGTCTTTGCGAAGCGTTAGAGTACGCACTTTTAGGGTCCGTGGAAGAAGCAGAGGCTAAGCGGATAGCTGCTACTACTTATCTTGCCAATATCCATGAGCGCAGGTTTGCACCTCCAGTATTAATTGCCACAGACCATCAGGGTAACGAAATAAATGTTACGTCCAACGCTGATGCCTACCGATTCTGCTTTATTGAAAAAAACAGAATTGACGCCTTCTCCCGGATAGCGGCAAGGCCGACAGCACACCGAGCTGAACTAATTGCCACGCTCTTTGGTATGGAGAAATTTAATGAGTTTGTGGGTCACTTTAATGAGTCTATGGATGAGCAACTCAAACTTACAAACGTCAAGAGGATGTTATTAGCAGCAAAGCGTGAAACCCTTGCTCAAGACCAGTTTATCGTATCCAACGAGGTCGAATCCCTACTAGCTTTGGATGCGGAAGAACTGACCTTAGCACTTATGTACTCAGATGAAATGACGTATGAGAACCTTAAAGGTTTAATAGGTAGCGCTGAGGCCCCTGCACGTCTCCAGCAGCTCAATGACATTTTGAACGCTGTTCCCCCAAGAATTTTCGACGTCACCCAGCAGGGGCTCCAAGAACTATATGGGGAGGCTGACGTAGCGCAAGAAGAGTTGGATACGCTAACAACGAAATTGGCGGATCAAGCCGAGCAAGTTTCTTTTAAAGATCTGTACACGGCTGTCATAGCTCTTCAGCCTGTCTCGGGGAATCATTGCCCAGCTTGTGATACACCTCTCGAAGGTCAGCATCATGTGCTACACAATCCATATGAAAAGGCGGCCACAGGACTTGTTCAGCTAAGAGAGTTGGCAGAGCTTCAAATTAGGCAAAAACAAGCTATTGATAAGGTGGCACAAGCCTCCAGAAATTTGAAAGCTAAACTTGAAACGCTTCTTGAATTTGTTGTTTCGAAAGTTGAGCAAGATACTATAGTGGGTCGCTATCTATCTGCGCTTCCTGAAGCAGTCAATGGGGTCTGGTGGACCAGCATATATGAAGATGATGCCAACATAGAGCGGGGATTGACAACTCTCGAAAACATCATTGATGTAGCTCGGCGCATCGAAACACAGGACAGCGCTTTAAGAATGGCCCTTGAAGAACGCCAAAGAAACATTATTGAGCGTGCCCGGCTCATCGAATACCAGTTATTGGTTCAGGAACAGGATAACAAGCACCAACTATTTATTAATAATGTCGCAGCTTCCAGACAACGAATTGAAGCGTTTGAAGAGGAAAACGCTGGTCTCATCGTAACCGCCGCTCAAGAGGCGATAGATAATGAGCATGATACTCCGATCAAAACGGCATACGATCATTTTCTTTTATTGCTTCGGAACTATCGAAACCAGCTTCCTGGCACGTTGATTGCTGGCCTTAATGTTCGAGCCATGATGCTCTATAACGAATTTAATAGAAACGATCGGGATGAAGACAAGTTAGTTGCCTTACATCTCCCGCTTACTGGCGATCAAAAAATAGAGATTTGTTTTCGAGGTAATCCCCAAGTCAGAGTTGATGCTCTCAATATTTTGAGTGAGGGGCATATCCGATGTTTGGGCTTAGCAATCTTGCTCGCTAAAAGTCTGAGTTTGGAAAGCCCTCTCATCGTTTTCGATGATGTAATCAACGCAATTGACCATGACCATAGGCGAGGCATCAGGGAAGCGATTTTTGAGAGTGATCATTTTGCAAACACACAACTTATCATCACATGTCATAGCCATGAATTTATCAAAGACATTCAACAGTGTTTAACTCGCCCTACACGAAATGACTCCAAAGTTTATTTGATTAGGAACCATGATGGCAACTATCACCCAAGAGTAAATAGTAACGTGCCAAGCCGCAACTACGTTGAAAGGGCACGAGCAGCCAGAGAACAATTCAACGATAGAGCTGCACTCGATGCCTCACGGAAAGCAATTGAAGTATTAACGGAAAAGTTGTGGAGATGGCTATGCAGCCATGAACACGGAACTATAAGTGTGCAACTCGCTGGTGTTGGTGCAGCGCCAGCTCTGAGAAATTTATGCGAGGCACTGCGTAGAAAAATTACTAGCGTAGAGGCTTTCGCTCACACCAACAAACCAATCATTGTTGCTGCGCTGGATAGAGTTCTTGGCATTCCTGAACAAAACTTGGTTTGGGTATACCTCAATAAGGGGACACATGAAGAGGCTGATCGGGATGACTTTGATACCAATGAAGTTGAGTCAATAGTCGTTACTTTAGAGGAATTGGAAGCTCTCGACCTTAGAGCAGGCCGATAGCCTCAGCTTTTACCATTGGCAGAAAGGTGTTTTACACATAACAAAAGCATGCACCAGACGGTGAAAACCATGCGACGCTGACGCGTTAAGCTCATTAGCGCCACTGGAGATGCAGGTCGTTAGAACTATTTAATTTTGCTGCAATAATTTTAGGTGGGAGAGGAAATGAGTGAAGTTGACCAGGCCACAAAGGATTCTTTGAGCAAGAGTGCGCTATTTGCTATGCTCACTGAAAAGTGCAAAGACGACAAGGACGGGCATATCGTTCTCTCGCTCGTGGAAAAGGCCGCAACGTACGCCAGTCAGAGAACAAAGACTGTCCTACGGCACATGGGAGAGTTCACACTACATGATAGCGACCATCTATTTCAGGTTCTTGAAATAATTGAGTTGCTTCTTGGTGACACCAACATCCGAGAACTCTCCACTCCCGAGTTGATGCTTCTGATCGTCGCAGCCTTCTTCCATGATATTGGCATGGCCCCTGACGAAAAGGATGTCCAGGCATGGCTAAAGAACTGGGACTCCAACATAGAGTTTGAGAGCGACTTGGAAGAGAATCAATATCTGGCGTTCCGGCGATTCACTCTTGCAAGGCCGGAAAGACTGGAGGCAATCGAAGTATTGACCGCGCAAGGGGAAATTTCCCGGGCCAACATTCAGAAGAGCTATCTTGTTTCCGACTATATACGCGACACTCACTCGATCAGAGCAAGGGAGATTATCGAACGGGATTGGGCCGAACAGATCATGTATCGGGACACAGACCTCACTGTAGACTTGGCAGAAATCTGTTTCAGTCACAATGAAGATGCTCTTTCGCTACTGAATCTTGATATGCACCATCTAAGTGGACACGGCCAGTATTCGTGTCTTCCTATGGTGGGTGTTCTACTGCGAATTGCCGACATACTGGATTTCGACCCCAAGCGGACGCCAGATGTTCTACTTTCAAACTTAAATATCAAAAACCCTATTTCTCTTCTTGAGTGGAAGAAACATCGTGACATCCAGTCTTGGGAAATATGCCCTAACTTGATCCAGTTCCATGCAAAATGTCGACATCCCGCAGTTGAGTATGCAATTCATCAGTTCTGCGACCTCATTGATCGTGAACTTGGTGCCTGCAACAACGTCATGAGTCAGGTGCAACGACACCTCCATTCTAAGAGACCTGGGCTTAATCTGTTGCTTCCTTTGCGTGTAGACAGAACGAAGATCGAAACACAGAGGACAATTCAAGGGAAACCACTGTACCTATATAGGGACACAAAGTTCAGCCTGAGCAAAAAGCAAGTAATCGAACTCCTGATGGGAACAAAGCTCTATGGAAATCCGGAAGTTGCCCTTCGTGAACTCCTGCAGAACTCCATTGACGCTTGTTTGCTAAGGGACGCAATGGAGAAGAAGTGGCAAAATCCATATCGTCCACAGATCATTGTGAGATACCTTCGGGAAGGAGTTGATGACATCCTGGAAGTCGAGGATAACGGAATTGGAATGGACCAACAGATCATCGACAACTACTACAGCAACATTGGCAAGTCTTTCTATAAATCAACAGACTTCTTTGACCTCAAGGCTCAATCTGGCGCTGATTTTCAACCCACCTCACGATTCGGAATCGGTATTCTGTCCTGCTTCATGGTGTCAGATACCCTTATCGTCGATACAAAGAAAGTCTACGCTCCGTATTCATCAACTGAACCATTGAACATCACAATCGAAGGACAGGATAGCATCTTCTGGATCAGAGAAGGGCAGCGTCTTACCCCTGGAACCAAGACGCGGTTGATTTTGAGAAAGAAAAAGAACCCATGGGAAAAACAAAGCGCAGATCAATTTATACAGGCGGTCGAGAACGTAGTACCAAATCCACCATTCCAGATCGTGATTGAGAGTTTAGGCAAAAATAAAGAACGCAACGAGAAGAGTTTCGGGACCATTGATCCAGCAGGACTTAAGAACCACAGCTGGAACTCGAACGAGAATTTACGAGAGCTACGAGTTCCCTATGCCAACAAGGACTATGGAATTCTTGGCACTGCGATTGTTGCCTTACTTGAAAGTCAAGGGAGGCCAGTAAGTCATATCGAGACGCGATCAAAGAAGGTGGAAATTGACGAGGTTGAGTATGAACTTATGAAGTCGATTAACCTCAACGAGAATGAAATTGAGCTTCACTCGACATCAATCACAATCGATGACGATGGGAATGTCACTACTTCAACCGGCTACAGTCCGCTAGCAAAATCACAATCAAGGATTTCCCTGCATGGGATAGAGATTCCGGTTTCTCTATTTCCAGAAACCTGGCGGATGCAACGAAACCAAGCACGACTTCAGTGGCCGTTTCCTGTACTTCTTGTCATCGACATATGCGGCCAACGAGATCTGGATTTGAACTCCGCAAGAAACCAGATCGTTCTTGGAGACAAGTGGGTCGACTTTGAGGAAAACCTCGCAAGATTGACTTGTGAGAGTATTCGAAATCAGGTTGGACCCGAGTACTGGGCGAGTCTTCAGACCTTACTACAAGAGGCTTCAAAGAGTGAAGTTTTCACCAGGGCAATTGAGGCAGTGCCGTAGAAAGTTATAACATCAAGTTCGAGACCGACAGTAACGATAAATTGTTACTGCGGCTCAACTTGGCGTTGAGCGAGAGAAGAATGGGAAGACAGATCCAAAACATGTTCAGAGAAGCCAAAACCGGACGCCGATGATCCGGGCAGGAAGGCATGAGTTTACGAACCCACAGCAAGTACAAGGAAGCAGCTTACAGTGGCATATAGAACCAAATTCAATTCGCGAAACTTGATGGAGTTGGCCATTGAGGTCATGCGCCAGTCTGTGCCTGAGCCTCGGACTGATGGCAAGGTCGATCCAAAAGTGGGCGCAATGTTGTACAAGCCTGACGGCACGATTGAGACCGCTTGCCGAGGAGAGCTCCGGCACGGCGATCATGCGGAGTTCACGCTTCTCGAACGGAAGAATCGGGGCAACAACCTGGATGGGTCAATTTTATTCGCGACGCTGGAGCCCTGCGCGAAAGGCGCGCGGAAGCATCCGAAACTGTCTTGTGCGGAGCGCATCTTCCTGGCCCGCATCAAAGAAGTTTGGATCGGAATTCAGGACCCTGACCCGACCGTTGCGCGCAAGGGCATCGGGTACTTGATACGCAAGGGCTTAACTGTACACATGTTTGACCGTGATCTTCAGGAGGTCATCGAAAAGGAGAACAAGGAGTTCCTCGATCAGGCGACGGAACGGGCTGCTGAGATCGAAGAGGAACCGGTTAAAGTCGCTCTTTCTCCCTTGGAAAACAGGCTGCCGACGGCAGAACTTCGGGACTTCTCTGATAATGCTCTGGAAACGTACCGTCAGAGAGCAAAAATCGCGGATGTTGTCGGTTCTGATGCATTCAATCGGCGTCTTCTCCGACAAGGCATTCTAAAGGAAGAAGGTGGCGTGCTGGTTCCGACGGGATTCGGATTCCTTCTGTTCGGTAGAGAGCCACGGACGGTTATGCGGCAAGCGGGTTTGCTTGGCCTTATCCTTTACCCCAGTGGTCAATCGGAGCGCCGCGAGTTCGATGAGCCAGCAGTAATGATCCTCGACCAGGTTGAGAAATGGCTCAAAAATAAGCTTCCCAATGTATTTGGCCGGGACCAAGTGCACCGGCAGGAGGGTCCTGCTCTGCCTTTCGAGATGGTTCGCGAGGCAGTAGCTAACGCACTCATACATCGCGACTATAGTATTGGCGGTGCTAAGGACACGTTACATATTAACATAATCAAATTATCGTGGCCGTATTGTGTAATTCCATTCACCATGAAATTCATCTCTTTCGAGAGCTAATGATTGTATTTCCTTGTCAGTGATTTTAATCCCTTTGGCGTACTCATT
>CAIVVZ010000593.1 GCA_903909505.1 uncultured Desulfobacteraceae bacterium | reverse complement strand
GGCGGCATGCCGGAGAAGTCGGAAAAGAGGGAGGACCTTGTTGCGGAAACAGACTCCCCCGAAGTGGTCCTTGAATTCAGTGAAGTTTTTTCCGGTTTCTGGCTGGGCAACACGATGTGGCGGGGGAACGTGATCGTTTCCCCAAAGGCCATGCCGGGCGAGTATGTGATCAAGGTCCGGGACGCCAGAGATACGAAAATCAATCCGGCACTGGTTTTTCTGGCCAAGGTTTATCCGGACGCACTGAGCCTGAGAAAAAGTCATGGCCCGTATCTGGAACGCTATTATGGCATTACTGCAGGATGGGCGGCGTCAATTCTTTTCCCGGGACTGGGCGTTATTATGCTTTTTAATTTTATTATTTCAAGCCGCCTGGAAAAGGCATTGGCAGACAACGGGCAGGCTGAGGTATACATGGTCAAGCGCATACCGGATGGAGCACAGATCGCTTTTTCTCTGGGAAAAAGACAGGGCCTGAAGAGCGGTGAGCAACTGGACATCTTGAATTCACACGGCACGACAGTGGGAGAGGCAGCGGTGTTGACCCGGGGCGAGACGGATTCCATCGCCGTCGCCATCACAGCTCTGGACTTTGGAGAAATCTATAGTGTCCGGCGGCGTCCTGTCTGAAAAATACTGCAACATGGCTTTTTCTCTCGAATCTCCCCGTTATTTCTGAGCCCTTGAAAATTTATACCGTAATCTGCCAGCAGCGGTGGATTGTCTTCTTCTTGCTGGCATAGTCCTCGGGAATGGTGATGGAAGTAATTTCCTTCGCATCTGCTATTTCGAGTTCATCCAGGTGCGGCATAAAATTCTGATGATTGGTCGAGAAGAAGATCGTGGCGCCTGCTTTCATCAGCGAAACAACCGCGGCAAGAAGCATGGGGTGGTCCTCTAAAATGTCAAAATCATGAGTTTTTTCTCCGCTTGTTGAAAACGATGGCGGATCGACGACTGCAAGATCGAAAGTTTGATTCTCTCTCTTGGCTTTCTTGAGAAAATCAAATGTATCGGCTTGAACCAGCGAGTTGCCTTCTTCACAAATCCCGTTAAGATTCATGTTTTCTCTGGCCCATCGGATCGCGGTTTCCGATCGGTCCACGGAAATCGTCCGGCGCGCACTCCCCTTTGCCGCATAACAGGAAAATGATCCGGTGTAACAGTAGAGGTTCAGGAAATCCCTGCCATCCGCCATCTCTCTGACCAGTTGCCGGGTATTTCTGTGGTCTGAAAAAAGTCCGGTATCCACGTAATCACAAAGATTGACATAGAAAAAAAGATCTCTTTCAGAAACGACGATCCTCTGATCCGTATAGTCGAGACGTTCATACCTGATGCCTTCCCGCCCCCCCAAGAATCTTTCTTTCAGATGTACCTTTTCCAAAGGAACATTCAGCGCCTCGGCCACGGCTGCACCCATCATCGGCAGCCATTCGGGGGTAGTCTGTTTTCTCGTATATTCGGCAATGACCAGATATCCGGCATACCAGTCGACGGCAGCGCGTATTTCAGGGATGTCCCAATCGTAAAGTCTGAAAACTTCAATGTTCTGCCCGGCGTATCGCTTGCGAAGGTGTTTGAACCGTTTCCTTACCTTGTTCGCAAGCATCTGCGCCTGATTTCGGTATTTTTCCTGCAATTCAAATTCCGGAGGCGTCATGTATTTTCTTTCGTTTTCGTGAGGCTTTTTGATCTGTTTTTCATCTTTGGAAAAACTCGGTGATATTTGATTTATGGCTGTAGAATATTATTGCCACGGTACAGAGCACGCCGGAAACGGCAAATGGATCAAAATTGCATGCCAGCAAGGTGCCCGCAGCCAGGATAAAAACCATTACCAAAGACCCGATAAAGGCAATGCGAAAAAACATGTAACATATCAGCCATGCCGGAATTGCCGCCAACGCCCATAAAGGCGCAATGAACGCTGAAAAGCCAAGGTAATTGGCGACTCCTTTTCCACCGCGAAATTGATGAAAACAGGGAAGGCGATTGCCGAGTATCAACCCCAGGCCTACCCAGGGGATGAGCGCCGTCTGAAGAAGGCTTGCCGAAATAAACGCCACCCCCAGCGACCGGCCGACATCCAGTATCAAGATCACCAGAGCCCAGAAAAATCCATGCTGCCGGTATACATTAAAGGTTCCAGGATTCTTGCTGAAACCATTGCGCGGATCACCTTTTTTCAGCAGCTTAAAAAGCAGAATCGGAAAATTGACGGAACCCGCCACATAGGCCCCTGCAAACAACATCAGAAGTTTCATTCCGCAACACCCTTCAAGGCAGAAAATGAAAAATCCGCTGTAATCCACTGCGGCGGTTTCATCCGCCCGGCACTCACATCTTTCATGCATACGCCAAGATTGCTTTCAAAAAGGATTCCGTTTTCATCAACTATCCACAAATCAAAAACGAGTAAATCCGGATGCGTTTCTACGGGAAGAATCCGGCAGAAATAGGATTCCCCCGGCCGGGTGCGATGCCATATCGTTCGTTTTTCAAACCCCACGGGAAACGCGACCATCCGGGCGTATCGCTGTCCCCACACACAGGCGCCATGATAGGCCGCGTCCAGCGGAAAAGGCGAACCCAGGGGTTCCGAAATACTCTGGTTGACATATTCTTCGGGAGTACCGATTCTGGCAATCACACCATACTCAGAGATGAAGAAGTTGCCCTGAATGCTATGAAAAGCCGGTCCAAAGGGGACCAGTTCACTGTAAATTTTATCCCGAAAAATCTCGATGCAAGTCCCCTTGAAAGCTGAAAACAGACTGGAAACCGGATCGGGCGACTGGTCTGCAAAACCGGATTGATCCAAAGGATAATACACCGATGCGTGTTCCTTGATCCGGATCATGGAAGATTTTTTGACTCGATTTTTCGTCAGCAATCTGACGGCAATGTCGCCATTTTCATAAGTGTCGATATTGACAAAGACGTTGATTTGAACTGTACCGGAATGAATATGAAGAAATTTATCGAACCGGGTGCGGGTCATGACGGAGATATCGGTATCGGGCCGAAATTGTTTGACCGTTTCCCCGATCACCTGCATGGCTTTGACGGCCGGCAGCACCACTTGACCTTCAACATGATGATCCAGCAGATAGGCGTGAATCGGAATATTCACCGGCAGGCGGACCGTGTCGATTATTCGGGGAATATTTTCCATATCCTTGCCGTTTTTTCATCCACTTCCACCGGCGTCCCGGAGACGTTGACAGCGCAGTGACGGGTAAACCCCTTACAGACGATTTCATGGTTTTTTTCATGGGTGATCAAGTAATCAAAACGAAGACGGACCCGCTCCAGTTCCGCCGGCCGGGTATGGACACAAAATGCATCGTCATAAAACAACGGAGAGTGGTAGGTAACGCCGATTTGAATAATCGGATAAACGTAGCCGCTTTCTTCGATTTCACTGTAGGAATAGGCGGTGTCCCGCATGAGCGAGGCTCTGCCGAACTCGAAATATCGCAAATAATTGGCGTGGTAGACGACCCTGGAGCGGTCCGTGTCGGCATAAAGGGTGCGATTCCGGCATTGATGCCAGACCAGCCCATCGGTTTTATTCCTGACATAGCGGTTGTCACTGTCCAGTATTTCAGGGACAAAGGGTTCAGGTCGCAATTCAAATTCCTTTAAATACGATACAGCAATTGGTTCCGCCGAATCCGAACGAATTGGAAAGAAAAAGCTCATGACTGTGCCTGCGAACCTGGTTGGGCACCACATCGATGTCCGCGAAATCCGGATCCGGGATATGATTTACGGTCGGCAGAATCAGTCCCTGTTGCATGGCCTCAATACTCAGAGCAGCCTCAATGGCGGCGGAAGCCCCGAGCGTATGTCCGATTTGGGATTTATTCGATGAAATCGGTATGTTTTCTATTTTTCGGCCAAACACTTTTCGGACGCATTGAATCTCAGCCGCATCTCCTTTGCTCGTCGACGTGCCATGGGCATTGATATATTGAATATCTTCAGGTTCAAGCCCGGCATCATCGATGGCCTGATGCATGGCGCGCACAATCGTTTCCGGATTCGGCAGCGTAAAATGATAGGCATCCGACGTCCAGCCGACACCCATCACTTCGGCTTTCGGCTTCAGACCGTAGGAGGACAGCATGCCCTCCGAAGCCAGCACAATGACCCCGGCGCCTTCCGAAAGAACGATTCCCTTGCGATCGATGCTGAAAGGCCGGGATGCCTGGGTGGGGTCCTGAAAGGCGCGATCCTGGGGGCTGACATTGATGGTGGCCAGCATATTGGCAAAGCCCTGAATGATCTCGGGAATCAGGCAGGTGTCCACGCCGCCGGCCAGGACAAAGTCGCAATCTCCGTCCCGGATCATGCGGGCGCCGATACCGATGGCGTAATTGCCGGAAGCGCAGGCCCCCTGAGGCGAAAAAATCGGCCCGGTAAACCCCAAAAGAATGCCGGCTTTTCCCGCTGGCAGATTGGCGCATAAATTGGGAAGCAGGTAGGGGCTGACCCTTAACGGTCCCCGGTTCACGTAATTGTCCATGGCAATCCGGAATGCATCCGTCCCATTTAATGCGGATCCGATCAGGCAGGCGGTTCTGGGACCCGTCTCGCTGTCGATTTCCAGTCCCGCATGCTTCAGCGCCGCTTTACAGACAGCCATGGTCAGGAACACATAATCCGCATTCCAGCTATAGGCTTCCTTGCGGTCCATGAAATCCAACGTCATGGGATCCCAATCCGGAATTTCCCCCACGATATTGGCCCGCGATTCTGTAGGGCACCGGGTTAATCTCCGGAACCCGGCTTCGGCCCTGACAGCCCGATCCCATGTCATTTCAAAGGTTTTACCCAGCGGCGTGGCCGCGCCATATCCGATAACAAAAACACGTCTGTTTTTTGGGGCTTTCATCGGTCCGTCCTGTGAAACACAATACATGAATTGCATCCGCCAAAACCGAACGAATTCTTCAGAACATATTCCTGGTCAAGCTGGCGGGCACCTTCGGAAACACAGTCCAGAACCATTTCCGGATCTGGTGTGTAATTGAGGGTTGGCAGCACCATGCCGTTCACCATGCCTTCCATGGCAAAAATGGATTCAATCGCGCTGGAAGCGCCCATCGCATGCCCGATCAACGATTTGTTCGCGGAAACCGGCGGCATGGCATTCCCGAACACCGCTTTCAGGGCCTGGTATTCCACCTGATCGCCGACTTTTGTGGACGTGGCGTGCGCGTTGACGACATCGATATCTTGTGGCGATATCCCTGAATTGTCAATGCTTTCAGCGATGCACCGGGCTGCTGTTTTTAAATTGGGCGCCACAAAATGATGGGCATCGGATGTCATGCCCCATCCGGCGATTTCAATGTTGAAATTCAAGCCATGCGCTCTGGCAAAGGCTTTGGTGGCAAGAATCACCGCGCCGGCCCCTTCGGAAACGACAAACCCCCTTCGATCCACGGAAAACGGGCGACATGCCCGGGATACAGGCTCTGGGTCCTTGCCGGATGGCGAAGAGAAAGCGCCTGCCATGGTTGCAAATCCCGCGACAATGGGCGCAACCAGTGCAAAATCGACAGCCCCGCAAATAACGACATCGGCCCTGCCCTGTTCGAGCAGCATGGTTCCGATGATCATTGAAGTGACTCCGGTGGCGCAGGCCGTAATGGTGGAAAGAATCGGACCGGTGGCATGGGTCAGGATGGATATTTTCCCACCCACCATATTGATACATGAATTGGGGTTGGTGTAAGGGGGCGGCAGCTTGTTTTCGGAAATCATGCGCCGGTCTGCCGCAAGAACGGCATCCAGCCCCCCCACCGCCGAGCTGAACGTGATGGCTACCCTTGGTGAGAGTTCCGGGCTAATCTCGATTCTGCTGTTCACCAGCGCCCGGTGAACCACCAGCAAGGCATGTTTGAAAATCGGCGAAGGCCATAACGCCAGGCTGCGGGGACTTAAAAAAGGGTATGGCCCGATATCGATATCGGGAACCTGACCGGCAACCCGGACCGGAAAATCATCCGGCAGCGCAAAGCGCGTCAAGGCGCCGATGCCGCTCTGGCCCCTGACAGCCTTATCCCATTGGGTCGCCATATCGGTTCCCAGCGGCGAAACCGCGTCATATCCAACGATTACTGCGCTTCGTGGCGACATATCAACCGGTTTTACCACGGAATAAACTGATACAGTTTTGCAAACATCTCGTAAACTTCAATCCAGTTCTGCAGATCTTTGGCGGTCCGGATGTGCGCCCGTTTATTGACCATCACCCAGCTCATGTGCGCGGCGCCGTCTTTACAGGTCGAACAGTCCCGGGTCTCCGAAGTACAGCAGCGGTGCATGGTCTTAAGATCGGATGCCCACCGGATGAATTCTATCAGCCTTTTGGGGCGCGGATCACGGCTATCCAGCGGCTGGGTGACGGAAGGGCATTCGTTCCAACCAAAAGCCGTGCCAAACATTTTTCCGGTCGTGATAATTTCATGGTAATACTTGGAAGATATCAGCGTATCCGGATAGTTATCCAGCATATCGTCCATTTCGAAACGAATGGTTTCAAGCTCATCGGGTTTCCAGGAAAAGCCGTCCACCCCTTCATCGTTTGAAAGCAGTTGCATATGAACCTTAAGACCGGCATCGCTGATTTTTCGGATGATGCGTTCCGTCTTTCCGATCTGTCTGGGAGTCAGTGTATACAGATAATACACATGGGGATCGCCTGCATAATATTTACTGGAGATGCTGAAGGTGTCTTTTCCCCGGAGCGTTTGCTCATCCGCCTCATCACCCCACAGGGATACGCCCAGCATCATGTCCGGAAATCGGTCCCGGGGAACCTTAATCTGGCCGTTTGTGGCGCAGAACGTTGGCAGCCGCTTATAAAACGCTTCCACCCTGTCCAGGCATAATGTCGGCTCCCCGCCGATCAATATGGCAAGGTTGACACCGCGCTCCTTTTCCCGATCGATGAAATCTTCCCATTTATGGATGTCCATTTCCTCGGGCGCTGCTTTATGCTCGTCGGAAGAGAAAAAAAAGCAGCCCTTGCAGCGCAAATTACACCGGTTGGTCACGTCATAGATCGAGCTGCGGATGTTGAGCTTTGAAATTTGTTTGTATCGTTGATACCATTCTTTATCCAATAATGAACTGACGGTATTCATCAAAAAAATCCTTCTCCTTCTTAACTTCTGTCTTCTGAAGTGCGACCCGGAGGGTCAACCAGATAGCTGCAAAGATTATCGCCCTTGGCATACCCCATTACCCAGACGGCAAGATAAGTGTCCACATAATCGAGCCATGACTTGAATGTATCCGGATCTGTTGCGTGGCGAAACATCCGGGCTGTGACAACCGCGCTTCCTGCCGCATAATGCCGGCATTCCACACAGTCCGTATCCGGCACACAGCATGCGGCGCTTCTGTCCCAGGCAAGGTCGGCCCGGTACTGCCTGAAAGATCGGCCAAGACCGATATCCGTCGAGGGGTTCTTTCGCGGATATGAACAGGAATAAAGATCATGCAGTCCGTTTTGATGTGTGTGGGCCACGGCATTGTAGCAGGAGAAAAGCACCTGGTCGGGATAGGTCGACAACAGATCGATCATGGTCTTGCGGGTATGTTTCAGTGACGCCGGGGTGTGACTCAAGGTGCCCTCATACCCGACCGGAGCGGAAAACATGTTGAAGGTGAGTCTGCACCCCTGGGTTGTCAGAATTTCGGCAACCTCACGGACCTGGTCGATATTGTCCCGTGTAAATGTATAAACAAAGACGGCTCTGGGGTCGCCTTTATAGTTCTCTATCTGCCTGACCAGCATGTTTCTGGCGTTGCGGATCGCCATGCTGGTTTCATCGTTACCCCAGACAGAGATATGGATTCTATAGTTTATGGATGCGGGAATGAATTTTAATCCGTTGGTGGCAATGGCTCCCAGCGGCATTTCCTGATAGCAGACCTCGCACAGATCGGTAACCAGCGAGGGTTCGGCTCCTGCCAAAACAACATAGGTAATTCCTCTTGATTTTTCCGCCTGCATGAGCTTGCGCCAATCATCGGGACAGTTGTTTTCGCTGACGAACTGCTTGTCTCCCTCATAATAATAGCAACCATCGCACTTGATATTGCAGCGGTTGGTCATGTCATAGGTGGACTCCCGCAGGAAGAAATATTTGCGAACCTTTTCCCATCGTTTGCGAATCATTGGATCCGACAGGATATCCGAAAATTTCCAACTCTTGTCAGGGTTGTCGATCCCCGCAGAAACACTTTTTAAAACAACCATTCACTGTCTCCGAATCTAACCGACTGCAGCTTGAAATTTTTCTTTTAATCTATTGTCGATGTATTCAGAAATCAAGCGGATATTGATTAATTTGGGATAATCATCCTCATCGATTCGTATCCCGTATTCATCCCGCAACACCAGTGCCACGGTCGCCAGATCCATGCTGTCAATTCCCACTTCATCGACCAGATCCATGTCAGGGTCAAAAGTTTCCGGCGTTACATCTTCCAGCTTGAGTTCCTCGATCATGACCTCGGCAACATGAAACATGATTTCTTCAATATTCGTTCCTGCGGGCATCCTCATCCTTCTCCTTTAATTATTCGATCTTCATCAATCCGCTACAGGCCAGTTCCGCATCGAGCATTATTCGAAAAGCATACGATCCTGCCTGACCCTTTTGAGGCGTTACAACAACATGCAAGTGATCGTCGGGCCGGATCATCTGTTTGAATCTCACCCGGCTGATATGAGAAATCTTCTTATCCGGGTTGCCGAAGTGACGAATGGCATCAAATACCATTCCCAGTTGAGCAATTCCCGGCAGTATCGGTTGTCCCGGAAAATGTCCGCTAAACCAGGGTGAATCCGGCGGCGCCTGAATCTTCGCAACAATCTGCTCTGAATCCGATTTTTCAATACTATTTAACTTGTACCACATTGACTGCCCCGCAAAAAGCCCAAATTAGAATGGCGAAGTAAAAAGTTCAAGATCAAGGCAAGCGAATCCTGAGGAATGAGGCGTACGACTAGTACGCCGCAATGACGAAGGATGAAGCTCAACGCAGATATTGGGCTTTTTACGAAGCCATCAAATTTATCGAATTAGATATTCCCAAAGCGGTCCGGTGTGTCCGCGTTTATGCAACCTGGAAACAATACCGGCTGTTTCCCCACCACCGGAACCGATGATCCAGTTCGGATAGCCCTCGGCCCGCGCTTTCACCATCCGGATAATTTGCTCGGTGCCAATGGCCGGGCAATGATAAAAAACCGGTTCCAGAATGCTCTGGGACCGGGTTATCTGACCTTCCTTAACGGCGATATCATATAGTTTCGTATAGGGGTAGATGCGCATGCCGCAGAAAAAAAAGAAAACCGATTTATTGAGATGGTGGATGCCGGAGAGTGTTTCTTCCAGGGTGTCGGCGTTTTCACCCGGTCCACCCATCAGAAAATAATGTGCAACATGCAATCCCGCATCAATTGCAGATTGATGCGCGGCAAACACATGGTGGTTCTGATATGGCTTGCGGTATGACGCCAGGACAGGATTCGACAAGGATTCGGTTCCAAACTCAACATGGGTTAGCCCGGCATCGCGAAGCACGCGAAAATAATCATCCGGCATCTTGCTCGGCGTGAAAAAGGCGCCCCACGGTATGGAAACACCGGCATCCTTGAAAGCCTGCGCCACATTAAGGGTATGCCCATAATCGGTATTAAAGGTTGAATCGGTAATAAAAAAATACTTGGCTCCGGCCGCCTGAAGCTGAAGCGCGGTATCCGCCACTTCCGCGGGGTCTATCAAGCGTTGCGTGGAGCCTTCGATATGGGGATACGTGCAGTAAATGCAGTTTAAACTGCACCCCCGCTTGGTTTGCAGATTCAACATGCCGCCATTTTTTACATAAAATTCAAAACGGGAATGATCTTTATTAAAATTTCGATGAAACCCCTTGTTCCAGGGCAAAGGAACCGGTTTGGGATGATGGCCGGTAATCACACCGGGAATTTCAGTGGCTTCTTTCTGATTATCCAAGGCATCCAGCAGAAGCGACAATCGTTCGCCCTCGCCGACAATGCCATAATCCGCGTCCAGCGCATACATGATTTCTTCGGGAAATAGGGTAAATCCGCTTCCGCCCAAAACAATCCAGGCACTGGAATGGCCTCTGATTTTTTGAATGAGTTCGCGCTGGGCATTAAAAAAACCTTTCGGATCGGTGGTATCGGTATTGTCAATGTTCCGTATAGAAATTCCGATGACATCCGCCGCCAGAAGATCCTTTGGCCACCCGATGCCAGAAGATCTTTTAGCAAGCAGGTCACCATATCCGTTGAGCGTGTTCATATCCGCAATCTGAACTTCATGCCTGTCGGCTATGGCGGCAGCCACATAATCCAGTCCCAAGGGATAGACCGGATAAGGTTCAGTTAGCGTATTCGCAGAAATAAGCAGAACTTTCATTGCATGATCATCTCAATGCCGTAACAGAAATCAACCCTGGCGTCAGAACGAATCGTCAATCGCAATCGGTCAAACAGGCAGTGCCCTGGAATTTCCATAAATGTATTCAGCCAAGGTCCTAAGAGTTGCAAATGCCTTTATACCGAGTTCCTTGCTATCGATCTTGACGCCATAATCCTTTTCAATCATGATCACCATCTCTAAAACATCGATTGAATCAATATCGAGATGACCGCCGACCAGTTGATCATCTTCCCTGATATCATCCGGGTTCACATCAATCAGATTCAGCAATTCGATAATTTTGACCTTTAGTTCTTTCAGCAACTTTTCCATTATACCCGCCACATTAGAAAATTAGAAACACAGGAAGAAACCGCCTGCGGAGACAATCATATCATATATCTTTACACGAAGTTTAAATTATAGTACGAATTTTGCAGATTGAGAAGTTTGAATATACTGATATCTGTTTATCTTCAACTGTTTTTTTCTTTCCCGGAGAAAAGGCCGAACAATCATGAGCCAGACGCGTAAACGCGCTGAAGATTTTTTGCCTCATCGTGACAGGATGAGACTAATTGATGACATTATCGATGTGAATGAAAAAAGTGCTGTCACGCAGGCTACGGTTACCGACCAATGGCCTTTTTTCAGCGGTGAATCCGTTAATTCGCTCGTGCTCATCGAACTGGTGGCACAAACAGCCGGGATCAGCAACTGCTGGGAAGGAATCCGAAAACACGGCGAGGATTTTATAACAAAGGGATGGCTGGTGGGCATCAAGCAGTCTCATTTTTATCTACATGCCATTCCGTTAAAAACCTTGATCACCATTCGGACCGAGAACCAATTCATATTTGAAAATTTTATCGAAATTCTGGGAACGGTTGAAATCGGATCGAAGATTGTTGCTGAAATATCGTTGCAACTCGTTCAGTCTGAAACACCGTAAACAACAAATCGTAAACGGCTTACGGTTCACTCTTTACAATTCACAATCTTATTTACCCATTACCGTTTTTGGGAGAAGACTTGCCAATGAATACAGAACCTGAAGGAAAGGTTGCAATTGTTACCGGCGCCAGCAAAGGAATAGGACGTGCGATTAGTCTTGAACTGGCAAGAAATGGGTATCATATCGTCGTCAATTACCGTTCAGATGAAAAAGGCGCGATTGAAACACAAGCGATGATCCGGCAGGAAGGGGGCGATGGCGACATCATGCAATTTGATGTATCCAACCACAAAGAAACCCAAAATGCATTCGATGATATTCTGAAACGTTTTAAAACCATTGATGCTCTGATCAATAACGCCGGGATTGCTGCTGACGGCCTGTTCGTCATGATGCCGCGAAAGGACTGGCACTCTGTCATCGATGTCTGCCTGAGCGGTTTTTATAATATGACCAAACCGGTGCTGGAAAAAATGGTCGTACAAAAAAGAGGCGCCATCGTCTCCATCGCTTCGGTTGCAGGACTGATGGGAAACAGGGGCCAGGCTAATTATTCGGCGGCCAAGGCCGGACTGATCGGCGCCAGCCGCGCTGTTGCGTCCGAAGTCGCCCGGCTTGGGATCCGGGTCAATGTCGTGGCGCCGGGACTCATTGAAACCGAAATGATCAAGGATGCGCCCATTGCCAATATCAAGGCGCTGATTCCCATGGCAAGGATCGGTAAGCCCGACGAAATCGCAAAAGTGGTCCGATTTCTCTGCTCGGAAGATGCGTCCTATATCACCGGTCAGGTCATTTCGGTAAACGGCGGGATGTTTTAGTCTTTTTCGTCAATTCTCTTCAGAACAATGGAAACAAATGTACCGCCGGATGAAAAGCCGTTGACCAGTCCGTAATGAATTCTGGCTTCTTTTTTTGCATGTAAAATAAACGGAAGGGGTTTTATCGGATTTTCAAGGCATAGTGTCGGCGGAAGGGTTTGCTCTCTGATCGATATTGCCATGGCCGCGGTCCGTATTCCCCCGGAAGAAAAGCTCTCGCCGACCGCACCCTTGATGGAGGAAATAAACGGTTTTTGTTTTTCTCCCGCGAAGATTACGGACAACGCCTCCGCCTCAAGCCGATCCAGTTTCCTTCCGCCGTTGGCGGAAGCGGAAACATAATCGATGTCCCCTGGAGTGATTTTTGCAGATTCAAACGCTCTTGTTATCGCCAGGATGGGTCCCCCGGGATCTGACGGCCAGTCCGTGGGAGAAGACGGAGATGAACTCAGGCCCCAGCCCGCGATTTCGCAGTATGGCGTAGCCCCCCGTGCCATGGCGTGCCCCATGGACTCGATGCACAATACACCCGCACCTTCCCCGATGACCGGACCGTTTCTCAAGCTGTCAAAGGGCCGCGCTCCTTCTGTCCCCCCGTTTACCGGGGAAACGGCCTTGAAGTGGGTCAGGATTTCAAAGAAAAATTCTGAGAGGATATCCGCGCCTCCGGCCAACAGAACATCGGCGCGACCGTTTTTAATCTCGGCAGCCGCATAGGCAATGGCTGTCTCGGCCGAAGCCTCGCGGTGGTTCACCGTGGAGTTGATGCCCCTAAACCCGAGTTCGATGGATGTATGGCCCGCTGGAGCGTTGATCACCGTGTTTGGAACGAGAATGGGACTGGCCATTCCGGGACCCTCGGTAAAAAGAATGCCGGCAAACTGGGCCGCAACATCGGTGCTTCCATAGCTCACCCCCAGGATAATCCCCACCCGGTCTCTGTTGGATGCATCGATGCCAAATCCCGCATCTTCAGTCGCCATCCGCGCGGAAGCCGCCGTCATGCAGGAAATGCGATCCATCCTTCTCAGGTTCTTTACGGAAATAAAATCCTTGGGAATAAAGCCATGCACCTCGGCCCCCAGTCTGGAAAGAAACCGGGAGGTATCAAAAGAAGTAATTGGGGAAATGCCGGAGTCGCCGCTAAAGAGTCTCTGCGAGAAAATATCCTTGCCTGTCCCCAGGGGCGTGACCATTCCCACCCCGGATATGACGACTCTTTCATTCATGGACAATGCCTTTTTCGGTAAATCTTCCAAAGATGACGGATGTATTGTTGCCGCCAAAGGCAAAAGAATTGGAAAGAACGATATTGACCTCGGAATCGCGCGACCCTTCGACAACATAGTCGAGGTCGCACTCGGGATCAGGCGCTGTCAAGTGAATGGTAGGTGGAATGAATCTTTGAACAATCCCTAAAACCGAAACAACTCCTTCTATGGCTCCGGCAGCCCCCAGCGTGTGGCCCATCATCGATTTGGTGGAACTCACGGGAATCTGATAAGCTTTTTTGCCGAATACCTCCTTGATCCCCCGGGTTTCCATTCGATCGTTGGCAGAAGTCGCCGTACCATGGGCATTGATATAGTCTACCCGTTCCGGGTGAACTCCGGCATCCCACAGCGCTGTCCGCATGCACCGCACCGCGCCGGATGCCTGAGGGTCCGGGGCAGTCATATGATACGCATCGCAACTTACCCCATACCCAAGAATCTCCCCATGGATTTGAGCGCCCCGATTCCGCGCGTGATTCAAAGATTCGAGAATCAGAATTCCAGCGCCTTCTCCAAGGGAAATCCCCTGACGGTTTTTATCAAAAGGCTTGCAGAATTCCGGGTCCACGGCTCCCAATGCATTAAACGTCGCGTAAGTGATCCGGGAAAGGGGCTCGGTACCGCCGGCAATAACGACTTTGGCCATTCCTGCCCGAATCAGGTCTCTGGCATATCCCATGGCTGTGGCTCCGGATGAACAGGCGGTCATGAATGTGGTCTTGGGCCCCATGAGTCCCAGCTTTGATGCAATATGATCGGCTGACGAGGCGCAGCAAAACGATGAGAAACGGGAAAACCGCACGCCTTTGCCCGTGGCCTTGAGGTATTGTCGATAAGCCTCCTCACCCTCCAGCATGCCGCCGGCGCCCCCCCCGATCACAACGCCGGTATCCGCCAGCAGGCCATCCGGCACAGGAACGAGCCCGGCATCTTTCAATGCCTCCAGGGCCGCCGCCATAGCCATAATATCCGAACGGGACATCCGCTTTATTGAAAAATCCGGAGAGATCATCTCTCCAGAGGCAAACCGCTTGACTTCTCCGCCGGTATGCGTTTTAAAATCAGTCGTATCAAAAACGGTGACCGGACCGATACCACATACACCATTTCTTAAGGCGCCGCAAAATTCAGGCACATTTCCGGCGATGGCGTTTGTCGTTCCCAGCCCGGTAATAACGACTCTTTCTATTTCCATACGGTTGCCCTGGACTTCTCGATTCTTTCCGGTCTTGCACCGGCAGCAATGTCAATTTAAGAGGGATTTAAGATATAACAACATTATACCTTATACCCAGCCCTTTCAAGATTATACTTATTACATCCGCAGACATCTGGCGATTAGGGTTGACAGGAAGATTAAAAAGATGGTGTATTGGCATTTTTTATACATCCCTGATGATCAAAGAATCCATTGCGTCAATGGCAAAAATATTGTGGATAGTGCCGAAATCGGCGCGCGAAAGGACGTTTTATGAAATTAAGAATCATCTATCCAAAATGGTCCAAACTGGAAAGGCAGACCGAGTTTCACCTGCCGCCGCACGGCCCCATTGTTTTCGCGGCAGCATTGCCGGAGGACGTGGAGGCGGAATTTGTTGATGAAAATCTGGAATCGATCCATTTTGATGATCCGGTCGATCTGGTTGCAATCTCGATGATGCTTTCCATCCAGGCCAAACGGGGCTGGGAAATTGCGGACATTTACAGACAAAAGGGAGTCAAGGTCCTTTTTGGCGGCATCGCCACCATGCTGCACGCAGAAGAGACCCTGGATCATGCGGATTCCGTTTTTATCGGCGAAGCCGAAGGAAAGATGGAAAAAGTTTTATCGGACTTTAAAAACGGGCGCCTGCAAAAAATTTATGACTACATCGGAGACAGGCCGCCCATAGAAATGGTGGGAACGGCACGCAGGGATCTCTTGAAAAGAGAGCTGTATAATTACAGAGGCATCCAGATGGTTGATCTGGTTCATGCCTCCCGGGGGTGTCGTTTTCACTGTTACCCCTGCGCAGTGGCCTATCTTGGCGGAAAAGTATTCAGACCCCGTCCCATCGATAAGGTCATTGCGGAAATGGCAAGCATTGACAACAACCGGCTCTTTCTCGTGGACAATTCACTGGCGCAGGATACAAAGTGGGAAATGGATCTGTTCAAAGAGATGATTCCCTTGAAGAAAAAATGGTGCAGTCACCCGATAGAGGACAATCCGCAGGTGTTGGAGCTGGCGGCACGGGCCGGAGCCTGGTATGTTTATCAGGCGGTTTTTGACACCTCGGATTATATCCGGGATCGGATCAAAAGATACCACGATTATGGCATCGGTGTTGAGGGCACGATTTTACTGGGCCTGGATGATCACACCGAAGACAGCATCAAGCGCCTGATCGACTTCCTGCTCGATATTGAGCTGGATATCGCCGAGTTCACCGTGCTGACTCCCTTTCCCCATACCAAAGCCTATGAGGATCTGAAACAGCAGAACAGAATTTTTTCCAATGACTGGAATGATTATTCCGCCGACAAAGTGGTATTCCATCCCAAGAACATGTCCGCCGAAAAGCTGCAGGAACTGCTTTTTTATGCCTGGGACACCTTCTACAAGGACGAGCCGCAGGAAATCAAGATGTCCAAGCTCATGCAGAAGGTCATCGTCAAAGAGATGGCGGACGATTCCTACCGGCCGCGAAACCGGGCGCTTGCCACGCGCGCGTTTGGAAGGGATTTAGCTACGAATTAAATTCTTCGAGATCCTTGAACACATTCACGCCTGCCTGGCCTTTCATTGCCCGCTGGTAGCGGCCCTGCCAGCCGTATTTCTTCAGGGTCCTGCCAATGAAAAACTGCAGGATGGGCCGAAATGCGTATAACCAGATGGATGTCCAGAAACGGCCCTGGCTTCGGATGCGCTCTGATGGTTCCCACCAGCCCATAACCTTCTGCCGGTGATACCAGACCAGATATTGCAACCGATCGGCGTCCAGGTGCCTGGTTTTCACATTGGCCCATATCCCGTTGTACCACTTATAATCATTGGGGTTGGTCACCAGGCCCTGATCCATCAGTTGTTGGCGCATGACGGTTTTGGGATAGGGGGTGAGAATCTGGCAATAGGCGGCATCCGATCCAATATTTTTCAAGAATTGATAATTTTCGATGATCGCGGTTTCATCGTCGTCCGGAAAACCGAAAATGAGCCCCCCCACCACCATGATGCCATACTTATGGCACAGTTCCATGGCTTTTCGGGAAGCATCGACGATGTTGCCTTTGTGGGCCATGGCCAGATTCTTTTTGGACACATTTTCGATCCCTAAAAAAATGGATTTAATGCCGGCCATGGCCATTTTACGAACCATCTCCTCATTTTTGGACATGGTGATACAATCGGCTTGAACAATCAGGTTCAGCTTTCCGTATTGACGCGCAATAATCGCATCACAGATCTTTATCACCCGCTCGGTATCCAGCACCAGATTGTCGTCTGCGACAAAAATCCAGCGAGTCTTTCGATTATAATAAATGTCGTCGATATCCGCCAGGACCCGCTCAATGGGAAATGTCCGGAAGGATTGCCCATACATGTGCTGCATGCTGCAGAACGTGCAATTGCGCGTGCATCCCCTGGAGGTTTCCAAAACTTCGATTTTGGAATTCATGATATGGTACCCCCAGGTCAGCCGCCTTTTATCCCGGATGGGCGGTTTCAGCCGGGATAAGTCCAGCAGCCCTCCTCTGGGATTATGAACAAAAACCTTTCCCGGAGTGGCATGGGCGGATGGTTTGTAGGAGAGTGAAGGAATGTCTTCAAGCCGGTCTCTGCCTTCCAGGGCATTTACCAATCTGCGGCACGCTTCCTCACCTTCACCCCGGACCATAAAATCGATCAGATCCGCCTCCTCGGATGCGGCAATCTCTTCATGCATCAAGGTGGCATGGTATCCGCCAATGACAATTTTGACATCGGGGAGCAGATGTTTGATCAACCGGATCAATTTGATGCAGGTTTCATACTGCCAGGCCATGGCGGACAGACCGACCAGTTCCGGGCGAATTTTTAACAGGGTTCGGGTCAAATACTTTTTAATCTGCCTGCGTTTACGAATCAGATCGATGATATAGACGTTGTGCCCGTTATCAATATTTGCGCCAATGCTGGCAATACCACAATTGGGCATGTGAAAGGCTGCTTCATGCATGATTACCGGAGCCACGTCCGGCATGGACATCAAAACTATTTTCATAAATCCTCTCGACTCAGGCGTTTGGACTGTTCCATTTCAAGCAACGACCGAACCTGCAACATCAAGTCGGAAATGGAAAGGCGTTCGCGCTGATAATCCGGTTCAATACCGGTAAGCGCTTCAACTGAAATCGTGCCTTCGAAACAGGTATTAAACAAGAATCTGCCGGGCTGGAACAGTTTATCGGTGTTATGAACGAAAAGCACCTTAATGGGTCGCTGGCTCAGCCTGGCAATTTTAAACGCCCCTTTGTTGAGATGTCCGATAGCACCGCTACGGCTCCGGGTTCCTTCGGGGAATATAAAAAGATTTCCGCCGCTCTCAAAAAAACAATCCATTTCTTCGATCCGCCGGATGATCAAATCCGACAAATTGCCTTCGGATGTGGAGGGAATATATCCGGACAATTCTATCACCTGCCTGAAAATGGGAATGTTAAAAAAACGGCTTTTGACAATGGTTCTGTGCTGCTCGAACAGCGAAATCATCAGAATCGAATCCAGATAGGAGATGTGGTTACAGACGATCACGGAAGAGCGGATCGATAGCACATTGTCGGGGATATGCCATCGGGTTGCGGGAACAAGGATTCGGAGCAGTTTAAAGAAGCCCTTGTAGAATCGATGATTCAGGCGCTGGAACGATTGCTCCCTGTTTCCGGAGAAAAGAAAGGCCGCCAGATAAAACGGAGAAAAAAATAAAACAAAACCAACCGTAAAATAAGCCCAGAGAATCAACGTGATGACCAGGTCAAACCCAGATTTCAGATACCGGCAACGGAAGCTGGTTTCAGATTCTTTCATGCAGCCTGACATTTATGAAAAATCCATCTCAAAAATCCGGTCGTTTAAACATCAGGCAGGTATTCACGCCGCCGAAGGCAAAATTCTGAATGGAGGCAATGCTAAAATCCGTTTCAATAAGCTTTGTCGCATGGTTAATCATGGCGCACCTTTCATCGATCGTATCCAGATTCAATGTTGGCGCAATAAACCCTTCTTCCATCATGTAAAGCGTCAGGATCGTCTCTATGGCGCCGCATGATCCCATGGTATGGCCCATATAACTCTTTAATCCGGTAACCACGGGTGATTTTCCATACACTTTCCCGATCGCCCGGGCTTCAATCACATCACCCATTTTTGTAGCTGTGGCATGGGCGCTGACAAAATCCACCGCGTCGGGACTGATTCCGGCATCTTTAAGCGCAAGACGGATGGTTTCGGCAATGCCCTCTATGCTCGGAAAAATCAGATCGCCCCCATTGTTATTGCAGGAGAAACCGATGACCTCTGCCAGGATGGTCGCCCCCCTTTTCCGGGCGGATTCATAGTCTTCCAGCAACAAGGCGCCGGCGCCTTCTCCAACGACCAGGCCGTCCCGTCGCGCGTCAAAGGGGCGCGGCGTCAGATGGGGTGTTTCATTAAAGTCCGTTGAGCATGCCAGCAGGTTATCAAATACCGCAACCGTCGTCGTATCATATTCATCGGCGCCGCCGCAAATCATGGCATCCTGGATGCCGAACTTGATCATTTCATATCCGAAACCAATGGACTGGCTGCTGGTGGTACAAGCCGTGGACGAAGACAGCACCCTTCCGGTAATACCGAACATCTTGGTGATATTCACCGCAGTGGTGTGGACCATCGATTTCAGATAATCCACGGCCCCGATGGAAGCATATTCTGATTTTGAATTACCGAAGAACGTTTTGTATATCTGCCGCTGCACGGTCGGACTTCCGTGAGTGGAGCCGAACGCCACTCCCAGGCGGCCGGATGTGATAAATTCCTGATTCAGCCCGGACGCTTCCAAAACCTCCTTTGCCACCTGGCAAGCATAGTAGGAAACCGGCCCCATGGTCTTTCGGTCCTGGCGCTTGAAATCATACGCAATCGGATAATCCACGGTTCCAAAGACGCCGGTCTGGATGAAATCAGTAAGCAGATCGTCGGTTCGAAGCTTGATAACCCCGGAAATGCCTTCCACCAGGTGTCTGACAATGTCTTTTTTAGTGTGGCCAATCGGTGTTATTGCCGAACACGCTGTGACAACTACCCTTCGCGCCATGTTGACCCTCTTTCCGATGGGAAATGATGGCTTCGTAAAAAGTCCAATATCTGCGTTGCGCTGCATCCTTCGTCATTGCGACGTACCCAGAAGTACGTCTCAGTCCTCTGGATTTGCGCGCCTTGATCTTGAACTTTTTTCTTTGCCATCCCAGTTTTGACTTTTTACGAGTTCATCAATATTCAGGGTTCACGATTTGTCGGACCGAACTGCTGCCAGAGATTCAATATAATCTAAAATCTGATTGATGGTTCGGATATCCATGGCCATTTTTTTTTCATCCCGGGTCAATTGCGTCCCGAGCAAGACTTCGATTTCTCTTAGCAGCTCAATGGCATCAATGCTGTCAAACTCGTAAGCCTCCCGCAAGTTCTCATCAAGATCCGGATTTGCTATCTCAAACTGTTCTTTAAAAACCCTTAATACTTCAGATTGTATTTCATCACGAGTCATATCATTGTTCCCATAGCGAGTGAAAATGCAAATGGGGTTATTACACAATAATTATTTAAATTCAAAGCAAAGATTGCGGGCTTCGTAAAAAGTCAAATCAGCTCCGAACTCTGAAGCGGCTTGAAATGATACCACTGCAAGGGAAAACAGCGCACGGTTTCTTCCAGTATATCCGCGTATCTTTGCGCTGCCTGTCGGATGGCCGCAGATCGCTCCCCACGGGATGACGCCTTCACGAAAATGGGTTCAGACAGGGAAAAATGATAGGTTTTTCTTCCAGTTCGGAAGGCAAAAAAAATAAATATCGGCGCGCCGGATAACAGCGCAAACAGATACGGGGCTTCTGGAAAAAGTGCGTCATGACCTAAAAATTTTACCGGAACGCTTCGCTGATCCCTTTTCCAGACCAAATCTCCGGTTAATGAAACCAGGCCGCCTGAATTGATAAAATGAATTCCTTCCACAAAATCAAAGGGGGAACCTCCCTGCTCATCCACCGCGATGACCCGGACACCATTCTGGGAAAGACTTTTCTTCTGAATTCCCTCGATTTGTTCCTTATGTTTTACTCCCATATACAGGAGCAGCTTCACATCCGGAAGGTTCCGTTTCAAAAGGTGTGCCGCTACCTCCCAATTCCCCATATGCGACATCAAAAGGATTGCACCGCTTTTTTCTTGCAGCGCTTGCTCCAGGCGCTCCATCCCTTCGGACGTATAGTGAATATCGTCAAATTCCTGCAACATGAATCGATCGAAGAACACATCGGTAAAATTATGGAATTGACGCCAGGCACACCCCAAATGGACAAACCAGTTTTTCTCCGGAAAAAGCGTCCGGTAAAACCGGATGCTGGTATCCACCCGCCTGGGAAAGAGCATGAAAAAACCCGTGGAAACGATCCAGGCAAACACAACAAAAATCCATGTTCCCATAATTTTGGACAGATATACAATCGCTCGATATAAATATGTTCTCATTGCGGCGGCAAGACGAAAACTGATTCAAGGGCTATGGTTTGAAATTTAAAGCAAATGGTCATAAATCACCAAGATTTCGCCACCAGCGATGAAAATGCGAAGTGACGCTTCACGCTTCACGCTTTCTGCTTCTGGTTTTTGCGGGTATCACGATTCTCTGAAAGATAAGCCTTGCAAACGTATTGGAATTTCTGACAAAATCAATAAAGGGTCGAAAATGCGATATGCGTTCTTTTCCCGGAGCATAACTGACACGGATCGGCGCTTCGAT
>CAIVVZ010000592.1 GCA_903909505.1 uncultured Desulfobacteraceae bacterium | reverse complement strand
TCTCTTGTGTTACTGGGCGGTGAGGGAACTGGGTGTACCCATGTCTTCCCTGGCGCGAAAGCTCGGGATATCCATTCCATCCATCAGTAATTCCGTTAGCCGTGGTCAAAAAATTGCAGAGGAAAAAGGGTGTTTTTTATTGGAAACTTAAAAACCTAACAGCGTCCCCTAATAGAAACAAACGCATAGAGGAATACAACCATGAAATGCACACATGAAATTGAACGGATGTGCCGGGTGGCGAGAGGGCCGAACAATGGTCCGGCACCCATCCCGCAGGAAGGCAAATGGACACAAGCCAGGGAGGTGCGGGATATCAACGGATTTACACATGGCGTGGGATGGTGTGCGCCGCAGCAGGGAGCGTGCAAACTCTCGCTCAACATTAAAGAGGGCGTCATTCAGGAAGCCCTTGTCGAGACCTTGGGTTGCACGGGCATGACGCATTCGGCCGCAATGGCCGCAGAAATATTGCCCGGCAAAACCATTCTTGAAGCACTCAACACGGACCTGGTGTGCGATGCAATCAATGTCGCCATGCGCGAGCTGTTCCTCCAAATCGTTTATGGACGTACGCAAAGTGCTTTTTCCGAGGGCGGACTGCCAATCGGGGCCGGACTCGAAGACCTCGGAAAGGGACTTCGTTCGGTGACCGGAACCACTTATGGAACCGTTGCAAAAGGGGCTCGTTACCTGGAATTGGCGGAAGGTTACATCACGCAAATCGCCCTCGACGATCATGACGAAATTATCGGCTATGCCTATCTGAATTTGGGACGGATGATGGATTCAATCGCCAAGGGAACCGTCCCGGCGGAAGCGATTCAAAAAGCGTCCGGAACATATGGACGTTTCACGGAAGCAAAAAGAATCATCAACCCCCGCAACGAATAACACCAAGGAGATAAACGCATGGCTCTTTTTGAAGGATACGACCGGCGACTGCCTCAAATACAAAAGGCGCTTGAACTGTACGGATTGAAAACCATCGAACAGGCGCGTGATGTGTGCGTTGATAAACAGGTTGACGTGTATGGAATTGTGAAAGAGACCCAACCGATCTGCTTTGAAAACGCCTGCTGGGCCTATATTCTGGGCGCTGCCCTGGCGATTCTGAAAAAACAGACGCGCGCTGCGGAGATTGCCGTTACGCTGGGGGAGGGGTTACAGGCGTTTTGCATTCCGGGTTCCGTGGCCGATGAGCGGCGCGTGGGGATCGGTCACGGCCAATTGGCTGCCATGTTGCTGAGCGAGGAAACACGTTGCTTCGCGTTCTTGGCAGGACACGAATCATTCGCCGCCGCAGAGGGGGCCATTCAGGTGGCCAACTACGCCAACCGCGCGCGAACGTCGCCCTTGCGCGTCATTTTGAACGGACTCGGAAAAGACGCCGCGCACATCATTGCTCGCGTCAACGGATTCACACACGTCCAAACCAAGTTCAATTACGCGACGAGTGAACTGACGGTCGTCTTCGAAAAGCCCTATTCCACCGGGCAGCGGGCAACCGTCAAATGCTACGGAGCCGATGACGTTCGTGAGGGGGTGGCCATCATGCGTCATGAAGCCGTGGATGTTTCCATTACCGGGAACTCGACCAATCCGACACGCTTTCAGCACCCTGTTGCCGGCACCTATAAAAAGGAGTGCCTGCAAGATCAACGCAGCTATTTTTCTGTAGCGTCCGGAGGTGGAACAGGCCGCACCTTGCATCCCGATAACATGGGCGCAGGTCCCGCTTCCTACGGGATGACCGACACGATGGGGCGAATGCACTCCGATGTCCAATTCGCAGGATCTTCATCCGTCCCCGCCCATGTGGAAATGATGGGGCTGATCGGCATGGGAAACAACCCCATGGTAGGGGCTTCCGTCGCCGTAGCCGTCGCCCTCCATCAGGCCATGAAATAAAGCGGCTTTTTCTTCATCTGAAGACAGGCCTGAAATGGACATAATGAAGCAAGAAAATATAGCGAGACGGCATTGTGATCTCAACCAATCGCTGCAGCGGACAAGCCGCCGAGCTTGGCGTTGTGCGTGAAGATCGGACTGGAAAACACCATGAGCTATAGAGAAGACCGACTACGACGCGCGGTTGAGATTAGAGATTCATTATTCAAAGACCCCGGAACGGGTCTGTTGTAATTGTATATCGGAGATTCATATGAACAACTGGGAATTCGGGTTTACGATGATCGTTGTCGGAATGGGCGGCACGCTCGCGGTTCTTGCGCTGTTTGCCGTTTTCATGGTGCTTCTTAAAAAGATTTTTCCGTTCCGGGAAGAAAACGCCAAATAATCGGCTGAATAAAAAGGTTATGCAATGTTCGATGCGATATTGAACGGATTGAGCGGTCTGGGAGCGGGTTTCGTCAATATGCACTGGTCAAACCCGGTGATGATTGCGGTCGGTTGCCTGCTGCTTTATCTGGGTATAAAAAAAGATGTGGAACCGCTTCTGCTAGTGCCCATCGGGTTCGGGGCCATTCTTGTCAATATTCCGCTTGCGGGACTCATGGTGGAAGGGGGTTTTTTAAAGACCATTTACAACATGGGGGTCGCCAATGAATTGTTTCCGCTTCTTATTTTTATCGGAATTGGCGCAATGACGGATTTCGGGCCTCTCCTGGAAAACCCGAAGATATTTCTATTGGGAGCGGCCGGTCAGTTCGGCATTTTTCTGACCATCGGTCTTGCCCTGTTTTTCGACTTTACCAAACTGGATGCTGTTGCCATCGGCGTCATCGGCGCCTGCGATGGGCCGACGGCAATCTATGTGACGGCAAAATTCGCCCCGCATCTGCTGGGGGCCGTTTCGGTCGCCGCTTATTCCTATATGTCGCTCGTTCCCGTGATACAGCCTCCCATCATGAGATTGCTCACGACCGAAAAGGAACGGTTGATCAACATGGATTCCGACGCACCGCCGGCATCTAAAACCGCCAAAATCGTTTTTCCCATCCTCATCACGATCGTCGGCGGGTTCATCGCTCCCAAGGGCCTGCCCCTGTTGGGAACCATCATGCTGGGCAATCTTATGAAAGAATCCGGCGTTGTGAGCCGGCTCACAAAAGCATCCGAGAATGAGATTACCAATGTCGTTACCCTGTTACTGGGGATATCGATCGGGGCTACCATGGACGGCCCGCTTTTTTTAAAGCCGCAAACGCTTCTGATCCTGGCATTCGGCTTCCTTGCGATCTGTCTGGATACGGTCTGCGGAGTTCTGTTCGCAAAGCTCATGAATGTGATGACCGGCGGAAAGATCAATCCGCTTATCGGTGCCGCCGGAATCTCGGCCTATCCGATGGCCGCGCGGGTGGTACAAAAGGAAGGCCAGAAATACAATAAGTTCAATTTTCTCCTGATGCATGCGGTGGGTGCCAATACCGGAGGCCAGGTCGGCTCCGTCATAGCTGCCGCTATCATGCTTTCGGTGCTTCAGGGAATGGGCCTCATTCCGTAAGCATGAACAATTACAGCTTTGAAACCATTCAACGGGTTGCTATCTCGCATTGTAAAGATCCGGCTCGATGACCGGTGCATCGGGGGTCAAGCTGGCCGCCGGCAAATAGAATTGACAAGTGATCTTGAAATATCATACATGATCACTCATAAAATGAAGTCCGGTAATATCAGACTTTCCAGAAAGGACAAATGGTTATCACCCAATTATGAAACGATCAATTATTAAAAGCACCGGCAGGTTCGTACCGGACCATCATGTATCCAACGACGACTTAGCCAAAATATTGGACACCTCGGATGAATGGATCCGCCAACGTACAGGGATTGAGGGCAGATATTGGGTAAAAGAAGGTGATGACGTGGGGACGTCGGATCTGGCGCTGGAAGCTTCAAAGACAGCCCTTGGCAGGGCCGGTTGGAAACCTGCCGATCTTGATCTGATTGTATTCGCCACCATGACCTCGGATGTTTATGTCCCCGGTTCAGGTGTCATTCTTCAACATAAACTGGGGGCTAAAAATGTTCCGGCTCTTGATATTCGCCAACAATGCACCGGTTTTCTGCATGGATTGGAATTGTGTGATGCCTATATCCAAAGTGGCAAGGCGCGGAAAATCCTGTTGGTCGGGGCTGAAACCCAGAGCCGGTTTCTTGAACTGACCACGCAGAATCGCGATACAGCGGTTATTTTTGCCGATGGCGCAGGTGCAGTCTGCATTGAGTGTGAAGAGACCGACGAAGAAATTGGTATTCTGGCATCTGTCTTTCATGCGGATGGAAATTATGCAGGTGTTTTGAAAGTGGGGGTTCCGGCGCGGAAAAGCGGCCCGATCATGAATGCGCAGATTCTGGCCAGACAAGAGTTTTTTCCATACATGGATGGAAAAACCGTTTTCAAACTGGCGCTTACCCTACTGCCTAAAGTAGCCCTGGAACTGCTGGAAAAAGCAGGTATTCAACCGGAAGATCTGGACATGGTTGTTCCCCACCAGGCCAACTTGCGGATAAATGAAGCTTTCCGGGATCGCATGAAGATCCCGGAGGAAAAGGTCTATAATAATATTCAGCAATATGGAAATACCACCGGAGCCACGATTCCCATAGCCTTGGATGAGCTGATGGAGAAAGGAATGCTCAAGTCCGGGGATAATGTCATGTTCATCGGTCTGGGCGCGGGACTCACTTGGGGCGGGGTCATATACAGGCTGCCATGATGTGCATCATGCCGGGCTGCATTCGAAATACATCGGCCAACAAAGCTGAAACTACTTTTACGGCGTGCTGTCGGGGAGACAATCCATGGGCCTGCTCAATCTGTTGATGAAAGATCCGCTTGCATTCATCCTCATCGCCATACCGCTTTTATATTCCATCATTTTTCATGAGTTGGCGCATGGCTGGGTAGCCTATCGCATGGGGGATCCGACAGCCAAGTCGCTGGGCCGTCTCAGCCTCAATCCACTCAAACACCTCGACCCCATGGGTACCATCATGCTCTTTGTTTTCGGCTTTGGCTGGGCAAAGCCGGTGCCGGTGAATTTCGGCCTGCTGCGTGACAGGCATATGGGGATGATATGGGTCTCTGCCGCCGGGATCATAACGAACATGCTGATAGCGTTTATGGCTCTTTTTTTGACTCGGTTGCTGTCTCTTCCGCCGTCAAGCATGCCGGCGGAGATTCTCTATTATGTGGCGCAGATCAACATCATGCTGGCCGCTTTTAATTTGATTCCACTGCCGCCTCTCGACGGGTCGAAAATTCTGATGGGCTTTGCATCCCCAAGCGTCCAAAATTTCTTTTTCCGTATTGAGCGGTATGGATTTATTATTATCATTGCGCTGCTTTATTTTGGCGTTCTCAACCCTGTAATTCACTTTTTCGAGTGGATGATTCTATCGCTCATTAAACTGTTGTTGCCGTAAATGTCAGCCGCCGTCCAAGTCCGCAATGATTATCAATGGAAGTGATTCATGCATATTTTCGACAGGGATACAAAACTCAGAGAAACCGCGCCGTCGGTCTATACGGGAGCCATATCGGAAAACTGGCTCATCAATAAAAACCCGAACGGCGGATACCTCATGGCCATTCTCGCGAGGGCCATGACCGATAAAAGCGAAAAAAAATCCACACCGATCCTCACCGCCAACTATATTTCGCGCTGTCGGCCCGGCGAGATCGCGGTAAGGGTTGAGGAGATTTCGGTTTCCAAGCAGTTCAGCCGCTATGAGGCCAGGCTCTTTCAGGACGGCGTCGAAAAAATCCGCGCGTTCGGTACCTTCGCGGATGAAAATATGGATTGTGCGATCAACCGGAATGAATCATCGGCGCCGATGCTTGCGGCAAGGGATGCCTGCATCGGGATGCCGCCGATCCCGGGATACACGGTGTTCGACAATCTCGAGCTACTGCTCGATCCGCCGTGCGCGGGATGGCTTCAGGGAAAGCTCATTGAAACCTCCGAGAACCGGGGGTGGTTCAGGTTCAGGGAAACGCGGCAACACGATATTTTTTCCGTTCTGCAGATCATTGATTCGATGCCCCCCGCGGCGTTTGCGAGCCAGGGGGTGACGGCGTGGGTGCCAACGATTGAACTGAGCGTCAGCATCAGAACCGTTCCCGATACGGAATGGCTCAGATGTTCACTCAGAACACGGCACATTACCTGCGGCCTGCTGGAAGCGGACTGCGAGGTCTGGGACGAAACCGGTACCCTTTCGGCGATATCCCGGCAGATTGCCCAGTTCAGGATTCAATAACTGGCAGTCATGTCCGGATCGGGCGCAACGAAAGATGAAAATGATAGCATTTATAAACAGATATCCATAGGGAGGTTTTATGACGGAAAACCCAATTGCCCCAGACCTTCGAACACGTCTCTATACCCGTATGATATTGATACGCAAGTTCGAGGAAAAGATCACGGCCCTCAGTCAGGAGCCCAATCGGATGCCGGGGATGCAGATTCTGGCCACCGGTCAGGAAGCGGTTGCCACGGGCATCGTTTCAGCCCTGGATCCGGCGGATGTCATTGTCAGCAACCACCGCAGCCACGGTCATCTGCTAGCCAGGGGCGCGGACCTTGATTCCCTGATGGCGGAGATCATGGCCAAAGAAACCGGGGTCAACGGCGGCAAGGCCGGAACCCTGCATCTGGCCGTACCGGATGTCAACGCACTGATGACATCTACGGTCGTCGGCGCAGGGCCGCCGCTGGCCGTTGGTGCGGCCTTTGCCCAGCAGTATCAGCGCGCCAAAGGCATTACCGTGGTTTTTTTCGGGGATGGCGCGGCGGCCGAGGGGAGTGTGCACGAAGCCATGAATCTGGCCGGTGTCTGGAAGCTGCCGCTTTTGTTCGTCTGTGAAAACAACTGCTGGGCCGGCGCCCAGCGCCCGGAAGAGCACTGCGCCACCCGGCACATTTCCCAGCGGGCCGGAGGCTACGATATGCCCGGCCGGAGCGTGGACGGCAACGATGTGGAGGCGGTTTACCGTCTTGCCGTCGAGCTGGCCGCGCACTGCCGTTCGGGCTGGGGACCTGCGTTTATCGAAGCCCACACCTACCGCATGCGCGGCCACGGTGAGCAGGACCGGCAGCATTATGTGGACCCCGGGGAGCTTGAGATCTGGGCGGCCAGGTGTCCGATCCGTTGCTACCGCCAAAAGCTTTTGGATGACGGCGTGCTCGATGCGGCCCAAATCCTGGCCATCGACCGGGATGCTGAGACGCGTGTGGCCGCAGCCGTGGCGTTTGCCGACGCCAGTCCCTATCCCGGAGCCGAAACCGCCCTGACGGATGTATTCGTCCTACCCCCCAATGCCTGAAAAGGAGTCATGCCATGAGTCAGAAAACATTCGGACAAGCCTTGAACGAGGCCCTTACGATTGCCATGGAAATCGATGAGACGGTGTTTATCGCCGGCGAAGGCGTGGGGGTTTCCATCCACCAGGATCCCAACATGGCCACCCACGGGCTGCTTGAAAAATTCGGTCCCGGACGGGTGAAGGATACTCCTGTCAGCGAAGCGGCCATTGCCGGGCTTGCCGTGGGCGCCTCCTGTATGGGCCTGCGGCCGGTAGTGGAAATCATGTTTTTTCCGTTCATTACCCTGGCAAGCGACATGCTGGTCAACCATGCCGGAAAGCTGCGCTATATGAGCGGCGGCAAATCCAGCTTCCCTTTGACGGTGCGGGTCAAGGCCGGATCAGGCTTTGGCGCCGGCAGTCAGCACTCCCACAACCTGGAAGCATGGATCGCACACAGCCCGGGTCTGAAAATCGTCTGGCCGGCCACTCCCGAAGATGCCAAGGGCCTGCTGCTCAGCGCCATATTCGACCCGGACCCGGTCATCGTGGTGGAGGACATGATG
>CAIVVZ010000591.1 GCA_903909505.1 uncultured Desulfobacteraceae bacterium | reverse complement strand
GTTTGAAGTTGGCGATATTATCCTCTCCATCGACGATCAGCCGGTCAAGGATGAACAAAGTTTTGTCAATCTGCTGGAAACGATGAAGCCGCGTCAGACGGTTCAGATATGGGCTCTCGATCACAATTCCGGCCAAACCGCAGATGTCCAGGTAAAGGTACGTTAGGGATAACTGCGCGGACAGATGGACAGATGGGGAAAGACTTTTTCGGTCTTCTCGTTTTCTTCATCATTCAATGCTATAAATGGATATGAACAGAAAATGGATTTTAGATGGGCTTTCCCCAAAAGGAACCCACGAAGATGTTCATGTGGATTTGTCATTTAAATGGGATTTGTTTTGATATGAATTTGAACGCACTTACCGTGAGTAGAGTCTTCAATCGTTTCGAGATGCTTACGGGCTTTATCCATCAGAGAATTTCTTTTTGCTTGCAGACATGCGGGAACTTCCGTTTTACGGTTCATATGGCCGGAAAAGCGAGGCGCTTTTTCCTCGTTCATTTTAATAAATCACATATTCAGCATCAGCTTCTTCAGCGGGAAGGCGACTGCCGTCAATGCGGCGCCTGCTGTAACCTGCTGTTTACCTGTCCAACGTTGACGAAAAATGGACGCTGCCTGATATACGGCGTCTGCCGCCCCGGTGCCTGTAAGGTCTTTCCGATAGATCAAAGGGATATTGATGAGGTGAGAATGTGCGGGGGTAAATGTGGATATGGTTTCCGGAAAGCAGATTTATCAAATGCAATAACGGCAAACGATTCTCATCTTGACCGCAAAAGCGATATAGATGATAAAATCAAGGGAGTCCAACTTGACACCATCACCCGCGAGATGACGGTTGGCAGCGGCGCCCATCATTATTGATGAGCCAGAACCGGCAGGCTGTCAGAGATAGGCTGGAGGCGCATAATGATTATCAGGTCAACCAGAAAACAGAGGAAGAGGCTCGCTCCATTCTCGATCACCTGGCTGCGCTACCAGCCCGTCTCCCACAAACGGCGCGGACGTATTGTCCCAATAGCGCTGCTGTGGTGGATGGGCTTCCTGTCTCCCTCGAACGGCACGGACATAGTAGTAACCGTACTTACCGTAGTCGTGGGCATAGCCGTCGTCAAAGCCCACGCACCACGCACGGTAGTCATAGCCGGCGCTGGCAGTAGAAGACCAATAAAAGGACGATTGCGTGTTCGGGAAATATGCGGCATTGATGGTCGGCCCTGATGATGGAATATCGTAGTTGACGATAGTGTGCAGTTCTTTGAGCGTGGGAAGCCGCCAGTCGGAATAACCGCCAAAATTGGCACTGTTCAGGGCATTGATAAAATCTTTGGTATCTGTGCCTTTGTCCGGAGTTCCCTCGTAGCCGCCGTTGGTAGCCGGGTTGTTGTCGTACCAGGTGTAGGTATTGTCCGCATCGTGAGGATCGTTGTAGTTTTTGACCCCATCCTTGTTGGTTTTCATCTCCCAGATCAGGCCGGTAACATTGTCCTTTACCATAACCCAGGACGTGGCCGAATCCGGCAGCGTATTGCCACTTTCATCCAGCTTTGTGTAGGAGGGCGGATTGCTGCTGCTGTCGTCGTTCTGGCCATAGAGGGTCTGGCCGGGCGAGGGGCAGGTGAACACATTGCCGACGACATCATGATATTTCGCCTGTCCGGTATCCGGCACCGGTGCGGTCCATGCAACCGCAGCAAAAAACAGTAAAGCAAAGCATCCAAAAAGTCCCGTCAGCTCTTTTCTTTTTATGGCCGTGTCCTCCATTATTATCACAGAGTTTTTCGGTTAAGGGTTGTCCCGGCACAATCCCAAATTGTGCATGTTGTGTAGAATTATGGCAAGCGATAAAATGTGAATGGATAATTTGAAAATAGCAGGGCAAAAGGGAATGATCAAGCGTATACTTCCCGCATCATTTTGGCGATTGGCTTGGGTAGCTCAACCATTATCAGCCTCTAAGGGTTAACTCCATTGGCTGTCGTTTTTATTTTTGTCGGCTTCTCGTGATATCGGACCAGTCAAAGATACGACTTTATTGAGTGCTTCCCGGACATCCTCAATGACCGGAGCCCAGTCACCACGGCTCATCTGCCGAAACAAACGCATTACGCCCGGATACCAGGGTGAGTCGATGCGTCCGCGCAACCAGCGCCAGTCGGTTCTGTAAGCGGGCAACAACACCCAGCAAGCCTTACCCAGTGCACCGGCAAGGTGGGCAACGGCGGTGTCCACACAAATCAAAAGATCCAACTGGTCCACAATGGCTGCTGTATCCGAAAAGTCGGCTATATCGAAACCCAGGTGCAATAAGGATTGGCCTTGCGGAGGATTATTGGCCTCATCCGCACCCAATCCCATTTGAAGACTGATAAATTGGACACCGGGTACGGTCCACAGCGGGGCCAGAATCGAAAGCCCGGAAAGTGACCGGTCGTTGTCATTGTGGTGTTTGGCGTTTCCCCGCCATACCAGCCCGACACGGAAGCCATCGCCTGGCAAGCGCGGCTTCCAGTATGCAATGCGTTCCGGAAGAGCTTTTAAGTAGGGGATTCGGGTCGGAAAAGTTCCGATCTCGCCCTTCCAGTACAACGGAATGCTCAGAGGCAGAGTCCAATAATCATGAGGTTGGATATCGGATCCAATCTCGTTGTATGCAATGACCGCATCCACTCCCTGTAGGGTTGCCATGAGGCGCTTAAGCGGTGCTTTGCACACATAGGTGATATGATGAACTCCCCATTGCTTTTTCATCTGCGGCAAATACCGGCAGAACTGGATTTCATCGCCAAGTCCCTGTTCCAGCCATACCAACAAAGATTTACCCGTCATCGACTCACCCCGCCATTTCGGGAATGGCAGATTCGGCAGGGGAATTCCACTATCCGGTAATCCCGGGTCGTAACGAGCTTCATGATGGATCCAGCCCTCGGCGAAACGTCCCTGGGACAGGAGCAGGAAACCGAGATTGAGATGGGCGAGTTGATAGCAGGGATCCATCGTCAGGGCTTGTCGAAAGCGATGTTCGGCCTCGTTGTCCCGTTTTTGATTGGTCAGAAAGACACCGAAATTGGAATATGGAAATGCCGATCCTGGGCTAAGCGCAATTGCCTGAAGGTAGTGATTCTCGGCTTCCGGAGAATCACCGGATCGATTTGCCAGAAGGCTGGCAAGATTAGAATGAATCTCCGCAGATCCGGGGTTGAGTTTGACAGCTTTCCGGTGGCACTGTTCAGCTTCTTCTTCACGCTTCTGGTTTTCCAGTACAAGGCCAAGATTCGTGTATGCCTCTGAATTGACAGGATCCAATTCAATGGCTTTTAGATAATATAGCTCAGCTTCATCGTCTTTCTTTCGGCCGGCGAGTAAAATGCCGAGATTGGAATACGCCGCCGCATTGCAGGGATTCAGCGCAATGGCTTTCCGATAGCATTCTTCGGCCTCATCGTTTCGTTTATGGCTGGCGAGCAGAACACCGAGATTGGAATGAGCCTCTGCATTGCTGTGATCCAGTTCAATGGCTTTCCGATAGCATTGTTCTGCTTCATCGTCCAGCTTGCGGCCCCCAAGCAAGACGCCCAGGTTGGTGTGAGTTTCGGAATTTCCGGGATTCATCGCAATGGCTTGTCTGTACCAATCTTCGGCTTCCTCTTCCTGCTTTCGCCTGGCAAAAAGGAGTCCAAGATTATTGTATGCCCCGACGTTTCCCGGATCTATTGAAATTGTTTTCCGGTAGTATTGTTCCGCCTCTTCATTTCGCCGCGAGCGGGCACAAAGAAGCCCGAGGTTGAAGTATGCTTCCGATGCGTTAGGATTAAGCCTGATTGTTTGCCGCCAATAGTGCTCTGCGCGCTCGTGATCTCCGAGGGTAATAGCACAAATGCCGGCGATATTGTACAAGTCAGCGTTATTGAAATCGATCTCCAAACCGGCTTCAGCCGCCTGTAATGCTTGTTGAGCCTGTCCGCATGCAAGCAGGCCATGGAGATCCAAATTCCTGTTCATCATAATCTATATTAAATTTCCTTCTCGTGGATAATGTCCCTATCGATATAGATCGGTCTGATTATTTTGCGGAGCAGTGGAAGCTTTCTGAAGAAAATCATTCCGCCTGCAAGGCAGCACATTCCACCGACAAGCACGGTTTCCTTTGCGCCGATGCTGCCCGCAAGGGTCCCTGCAACAAGACTCCCGAATGGTGTCATGCCGATAAAAGCCATGGTAAAGAAGCTCATGACACGCCCTCGCTTGTCTTCGTCAACGATGGTCTGAATAACGGTGTTGCTCGAGGCAACCAGGGTCATGGCTCCAAAGCCCGCCATGACGAGTGAAGCCATCGACAGGGCGAAACTGTTTGAAATGGCAAAGACAGAGATGCCGGTTCCAAAAAAGATCGCGGCGCGGACAATGACCATGCCAAGTCCGAGGACGCTCCTGCGAGATGCCAGGTAAAAGGCACCGGCGAATGCCCCGCTGCCGGATGCGGTCATCAGAAAACCGTAAGTGTGAGAGCTTCCGTGAAGGACTTCGCTGGCAAAGACCGGTATCAGGACAGAATAGGGCATTCCCATCAGGCTGACCAGGGCCAGCAGCAGAAGGATACTCCGGATCGGTTTGAAGTCAAAAGCATAGCGAACCCCCTCGTGGAGTTCGTGCAGAACATTATGGCGTTGAAGGCGAGGCGGCAATGGCGCCACCCGCATGGCGGCAAGCGCTGCAATGACAGCCAGGTAACTGGCGCTGTTGATGGCAAAACAAACCCCTTCTCCGACGCTTGCCACGAGAAGTCCGGCGATGGTGGGCCCGATGAGTTTTGCACCGTTTACCATGGAAGAATTGAGGGCAATGGCATTGCTCAGATCCTCACGGGAATCGACCATCTGCACGACAAAAGACTGCCGCACGGGAATATCGAATGCGTTGACAATGCCGAGAAAAAGGCTTAGCAGAACAATATGCCAGATCTGGACGATTCCGGTCAGAACAATGATCGCAAGCAGGGCAGCCTGGGTAAGCGCAAGGGTTTGGGTGGCAAGAAGAAGGCGCCGCTTCTCCCAGCGGTCAGCAAGTACGCCGGCCACCGGGGCCAGAAGGAAACTGGGAATCTGGCTTGTGAATCCAACGATTCCCAAAAGCATGGCCGAACCTGTCATGCGGTAGACCAGCCAACTCATGGCAACCTGTTGCATCCAGGTGCCGATCAGAGAAACACCCTGACCCGCGACAAAAAGTCGGTAATTCCGGGAACGAAGCGCTCTCAGTAACGAACGGGCACGGGTTTGTGCCTCCCTTTTTTCTTTGGGCTCAGGCGTCGGGTGTTGTTTTTCAGTTCCTGTTTCCACTGCTCTCCAGAAAAATTGTTTTCAAAAAAAGTCCATCCGAGTTTAATTTTTTTAATCATTCCGGTGTTGGCTGCGCATGGTCTTTTTCTCACCTTCGGAGTCAGATTCCCAACAAACCAGGACAAAACACGGATACAATATGTCAGCCGCAACTCCACTGTCAATCGGTTTATCCGTTTACTTTGCCGATGGGTCACCCTGGATGCTGAACCCAATCTGTCTTTTGGGGCATTAGACTTTATAACGGCCTGGATCAAATATCAGATTATTGATTCACGGTTAAACATTTTTTTCTGCCTTGATGTAACCTTTCAGCCTCTGGATGCGACTAAACCATCAAGAGCAACATGCCGGCTTTTTTGCTCATGGAAAAGACAGTTGAAACATCGAAACCCATTGAAAGGATAAAGAAATGAGAGTATTGAGTATTGTCATGACCGTGGTCATTACTGCGTTTGTCGGGCTGGGCAGCGCTTTCGCCGGAACGAACGGATGGGAGCATGAGAAATCGGGCAAGGGTAGGTTTCATGGGGAGCGAGGATTCTTAAGGGTGCTGGAAAAGCTTGCCCTCAATGCAGACCAGGAAAAGGAAATCGCTTCCATCCTCGGAAAGCATCGAGATGAAATCGGAAAGACCATTGCCGGCATGGTGGAAGCAAGACAGGGTCTCCGAGAGGCAACGACGACGGATATATACTCCGAGGACGCTGTCAGACAGGCAGCTCAACAGGTTTCCGAACAAGAGGTGCAGGCCGCAGTGCTCAGAGCCCAAATCGCGAATGAAGTCAGGTCTGTGTTGACCGCCGAACAAAAGGACCAATTGAAGAAGTTCACCGACAGACGCGCCGACAAGATGAAGGGCTTCGTCGATGCCAGGCTGGCGAACCTGGATAAATGGATCTCCGCACATGCCCAATAAGCATGAGTTGACAAGGAGATAGTGTGTCCAACAGTCCGCCTTATCTGGGCGATGGGCCTCAGGATTTCGAAATCATCAGCCGGGTTCTCGGTGGGGACGCCAATGCTTTTGAAACATTGGTCCACCGGTATTCCCGGCTGGTCGTCGGCATCGTCGGCAAACACATCCCCCGGGACCGGGTGGATGAGGTGGCCCAGGACGCGTTTGTCGAAGGGTTCCACTCTTTGAGTTCCTTCTCGCAAAAAGGCCCTTTCGGTCATTGGATGGCGAAAATTGCCGTAAGATGCTGTTATGATTTCTGGCGAAAGCACTACAGGATGAAAGAGGTGCTCGTCAGCGACCTTTCACAAGAGGCTCAAGACTGGATGGACAACTTGCTGGCCGTGCAGTCCAATGAGACGTTCAAACGCGATGCCGCGGCCGCGGAAGCTTGCGAAGTTCTGGAGCTCGCTCTCGGCCGACTCTCCCCCGAGGATCGGATGGTCGTGACGCTGGTGCATCTGGAGGGTCTGCCGGTAAAAGAGGCGGCTGTTTTGCTGGGCTGGAGCTCAACTACCGTCAAGGTGCGAGCCCACAGATCAAGGAAGAAACTGCGCCGAATCATCCTGGAACTTCAGGATGGCGCACCATTGACTGAAGAGGTGAGGTATGAAAAAGCACAACAGGGATGTTCAAAGAATTGAAGAAGCCCTTATTCAGGCACACCGGAGCGCTTCTCAGGCGGAACCCGGGCCGTTTTTTCATAAAAAGGTGATGGCGCGCGTCCTGGAAGAGAGCGAATTTTCAAGGGCGCTGGTCCCCAATGGCCTCAACACCGGCCGCCTTGTCTGGCGTCTTGCGCTTTTGAGCTATCTCGTTGTGACCGTTCTGGCCGCTCACCTGATGACTTCAGGCCTGGATTCCCAATTCCAGATTTCCTGGTTTATCCAGGGTGATTCTTCCAGCCTGGATCTTTTCCAAGCCTTTGGGATTATGTGAAAGGGGGTCTCTTGTGAAGAAGTTTAAACTGTGGGGCGGTCTCTTTGCCCTGTTTTGCTCGGGTGTGTTCTTGGGGTTGCAGGTGTCCTGGCGAATTGCCGAGGACAAGGCTATCGAGAACCTCACCCGGGAACAACCCAGAGTTCTCAAGTCTATTATAAGAAAGCTCGACCGGGAACTGGCGTTGAGTGACACCCAAAGAAAGCGGATCGAAGAGATTGTCTGCCGTACACACCGGGAGCTGTTGGCCTTCCGGGATCGCATCAGACCCGATCGAGAGCGGATCATCCAGCAGAGCATCGATGCCATGAAGGCTGAGATTTCCCCTGAGCAGCAGAAAAAACTCGATGCGCTTCGCGAAAGAATCAAGTCACGCCGGGCTCAAGGCAAGATGAGTTACAAAGAAAGTTCAGGCGAAAATGATCCATGCGAGTGAGTGCTGAAAGCTTGCTCCAATTGCATACGTCACGCCAGCACGGGTCGCAATCCGGAGCCGCCTTGTTGTTGTGGAGCCCACTTCTGCCGGGATGATTAAATAGGAAAATCAAGGATATAAAGATATGCAGTCGAAATTTACAAACAATTCGGATTCTCATCAAGTTCACAAAGTGATTATTACCGGAACCGGACGCGCGGGAACAACTTTTCTGGTGCAATTGCTAACCGCGCTGGGTCTGGAAACAGGGTTTAAAGAGATCCATGAAGGGGTTTATGAAAACTGTAATGCCGGAATGGAGCGAGATCTGATCGAATCATCCGCGCCGTACATTGTCAAAAACCCATCCCTATGTGATGACTTGGCACAAATTTTACAGACCGGTGAATATGTTATCGATCATGCATTCATTCCGGTTCGAAGTTTAGAGGCAGCGACTCAGAGCCGGATTCAGGTGTTCAACCAGGCCAAGCCCAATGGAGGATACTTGCGGTTGCTCCTGAAAGGATCAAAATACAAGCCCATACCGGGCGGGTTGATCGATACGGACAACCCGGATGAACAACGATGTATACTGGCTCAGAAGCTTTATAACCTTATTTATACGCTCACCATACATGATATTCCACACACCTTCCTGCACTTTCCGCGAATCATCAAGGACGAGCAATACCTTTACAAAAAGCTTGCCCCCATTCTGGAGGGTATCGACTATTCCGGATTTCTTAAAGCCTTTTATTACGTTGCCAAACCGGAACTTGTCCACGATTTTTCCAGTCCCGGATTGAAAAGATTGCAGAGCAGTAAAATCGATTCCCGAAATAGCCAAAAGAGTAACGGGGATTACAGATGTCGATCCGCCCAAAATGGGGTGATCAGTCCAGCATAGTAGGTAGTTGCGGCAATGTTGTAGCGAGGAAAAAACGACAGTTCGTATCAAAAACTACCGGAAAATACAGATGCGTCAATTTCATTGACAAATACTATCTTCATTGACATATTCCAGCTTTAATACCTGCTCCGTATCAACCAATCTGGTTGCGCTTGACAAGTAGCCGGATGGCGGTTGGGAAGAACTTGAAAAAGCAATTCAGATTGGTCCCGTCCATTACTATCAATTGAAAACACAATCAACAGCGGGAAATTCATGACAATAGACTTTACTCCAGAACCTTACACCCCTGGCGCATCAGAACCCGATAAGCCCAAAGGGTCGCTGCATGCCTTTTGGTTCGTACTGATACTGGCAGTCGTTCTTGCCTTGGGGGTATACCTGTTCCAAAGCAAAAGAGCCCCAGCCGCCGACTCGGGAACAAAACCCCAACTACCTGGGGTCCCGGTGACGGTTACGACTGCAAGAAAGGCGGATGTCGGCGTTTATATTTCAGGGCTTGGCTCGGTTATTCCGCTTAACACCGTCAATGTAAGATCACGCGTCGACGGGCAGTTGATGGAAGTTCACTTTCTGGAAGGGCAGAACGTCAACCGCGGTGACTTGCTTGCAACCATCGATCCGCGGCCGTTTCAGGTTCAGTTGACCCAGGCCGAGGGGCAGATAGCCCGTGATCAGGAGCTTTTAAAGAACGCCCGCCTGGATAATCAGCGCTACAGGCTGCTTTGGGAACAGGATTCCATTCCCAAGCAGCAACTGGACACTCAGGAGGCGCTGGTCCGCCAGTATGAGGGAGCCGTTAAAATAGACCAGGGGCAGATCGACAGTGCGAATCTGCAGTTGACCTACAGTCGGATCGCCGCACCGGTCAGCGGGCGGGTTGGCCTGCGCCAGATAGACCCGGGAAACATTGTTCATGCCGCCGATGCAAATGCACTGGTGGTGATCACCCAGCTCCAGCCGATCAGCGTGGTGTTTTCCATCCCCGAAGACAGCCTGCCGCAGGTGCTCGACCGGCTTAAAAATGGCGCCCGCTTGCCAGTTGAGGCGTATGATCGGGAACAAAAGCAAAAACTTGCCACGGGAACGCTGTTGACCGTGGACAACCAGATCGATCCGACCACCGGGACGGTCAAGCTGAAAGCCGTATTTCCCAACCCAAACAATGAGCTGTTTCCCAACCAGTTCGTCAATGCCCGCCTGCTCGTTGAAGTCAAGCACGCGGTCGTGGTGGTGCCGTCCGCAGCCATTCAGCGCGGGCAACAGGGAACTTTTGTCTACCTGGTGAAACCGGAGCAAACGGCCAGTGTTCAGTCCGTGACACTCGGTGTGACTCAGGGAGATGATACCGCCATCACCACCGGGCTTGCGTCCGGTGATCCGGTCGTGGTGGCTGGCGCTGAAGGACTTCGGGACGGAAGCAGAGTGGTTGTAAAGGAACAGGATCAGAAACAGAAAAATGGGGAGAATGCTCCGGGGTCCGGTAAATGAACCTTTCCAGAACCTTCATCCTCCGGCCGGTCGCAACCACGCTGCTGATGGTCGCAATCCTTCTGGCCGGCGCCGTTGCCTACCACCAGTTGCCGGTTGCAGCCCTGCCCCAGGTGGATTATCCGACCATCCAGGTCCGCACCTTTTATCCGGGAGCCAGCCCGGACGTCATGGCGACATCGGTAACAGCGCCGCTTGAGCGGCAGTTCGGCCAGATGCCGGGCCTGACCCAGATGACATCCGCCAGTTCCGGCGGAAGTTCCGTCATCACGCTGCAATTCAGTCTGGACCTTAGCCTGGATGTGGCCGAGCAGGAAGTCCAGGCAGCCATCAATGCGGGGTTTACCTTCCTGCCGAAAGATCTGCCGAACCCGCCGGTTTACAGCAAAGTCAACCCGGCGGATGCTCCGATCCTGACACTGGCATTGATGTCGGAATCGCTGCCGCTGCCTCAGGTGGAAGATCTGGCGGATACCCGGTTTTCTCAGAAGATATCCCAGTTGCCCGGAGTCGGGCTTGTCAGCATCAGCGGAGGCCAGCGGCCGGCTGTGCGGATTCATGTCAATCCGACTGCGCTTGCTTCCTATGGTTTAACCCTTGAGGATCTGCGCGCCGCCATCGCCGCCGCCAATGTCAATCAGGCCAAGGGCGGCTTTGACGGCCCCCGCCAGGCCTATATCATCGGCGCCAACGACCAGCTCTATACCAGCAGGGATTTCAGTCCGCTCGTCATCGCCTATAAGAACGGCGCACCGGTTCATCTTTCCGATGTGGCGGAAGTGATCGACGGCGCCGAGAACCTGAATCAGGCCGCCTGGATGAATGAAAGTCCGGCGGTTATTGTCAACATTCAGCGTCAGCCTGGGGCCAACGTCATTGATGTCGTCGACCGCATCAAAAAGCTGCTGCCGCAATTACAGAGCTCATTGCCGGCCTCGGTCACTGTTTCGGTGCTGACCGACCGAACCACGACCATCCGCGAGTCGGTAAAAGACGTGCAGTTCGAGTTGATGCTGGCCGTTGTTCTGGTTGTTCTGGTCATCTTCCTGTTCCTGCGCAACCTAGCCGCCACCACGATTCCCAGCGTGGCGGTTCCCCTGTCCCTGGTTGGGACGTTCGGGGTGATGTATTTGCTGGGGTTCAGCCTGAACAACCTCACACTGATGGCCCTGACCATTTCCACCGGCTTTGTGGTCGATGACGCCATCGTGATGATCGAAAATATCTCCCGCTTTGTTGAAGAGGGAGAGACGCCCCTGCAGGCGGCCCTCAAAGGCGCCCAGCAGATCGGCTTTACCATCCTTTCTCTGACGGTCTCACTCATCGCCGTGCTGATCCCACTTCTCTTCATGGGGGATGTGGTGGGCCGCCTCTTTCGCGAATTCGCCGTCACCCTGGGTGTCACCATTCTCATCTCGGCTGTCGTCTCGCTGACCCTGACGCCGATGATGTGCGCCAGAATTCTCAAATTTACCCCCGAGGAACGGCAGGGAAGGTTCTATCATGCGTCGCAGCGGTTCTTGGATCGGGTCATCGCCGCCTACGGCAGATCCCTTCAGTGGGTGCTGCAACGCCAGACCGCCACGATTGGGGTGGCCTTGGCCACGCTGGTCCTGACGGTGATCCTCTATATCATCGTTCCCAAGGGCTTTTTCCCGGTTCAGGACACCGGCGTCATTCAGGGCATTTCGGAGGCGCCGCAATCGGTTTCCTTTTCCGCCATGGCCGAGCGGCAGCAGGCACTCGCCGGCGTGATCCTGCAAAATCCGGCAGTGGCGAGCCTTTCGTCATTTATCGGCGTGGACGGAACCAATGCCACGCTTAACAGCGGCAGGCTTCTCATTAATCTCAAGCCCCTTGCCGAGCGTAGCGCAAGCGCCGGCGAAGTCATTCTGCAGCTCCAGCCTGAACTGGCAAAGATCAGCGGCATCACGCTTTTCATGCAGCCGGTGCAGGATCTCACCGTTGACGCCCAGATCAGCCGCACCCAATTCAAGTATACGCTCGAAGATCCCAACACCGCGGAACTCATGCTCTGGGCGCCTAAAGTGATCGATTCGCTGCAAGCCCGGCCAGAGCTGCGGGATGTCAGCAGCGACCAGCAGGGTCAGGGGCTTCGGATTGGGCTAAGCATTGACCGGAACACGGCGGCCCGGTTCGGCATCACCCCGCAACTCATCGACGACACGCTGTACGACGCCTTCGGTCAGCGACAGATATCGACAATTTTTACGGAACTGAATCAATACCGCGTGGTTTTGTCCGTTAAATCCGGCTTTCAGCAGGGTCCGGGCGGGCTGTCTTCCGTCTACCTGCGCGGCAAAGACGGCGGAACCGTGCCGCTCAGCGCCATCAGCCAGGCCGAAGAATCGATTGGACCGCTGGTGATCAACCGGCAGGGACAGTTCCCGGCAGTAACCACATCCTTCAACCTGGCACCCGGCGTCTCGCTCGGCGGCGCCGTAACGGCAGTTGAAGGGGCCTTGCAGCAGATGGGGCTGCCGGCAAGCATCCAGGGCAAATTCCAGGGAACGGCGCAGGCGTTCAAGGATTCCCTGACCCATGAACCGCTTCTGATACTGGCGGCATTGATAACGGTCTACCTCGTTCTGGGGGTGTTGTACGAAAGCTTCATTCATCCGGTCACCATCCTCTCCACGCTTCCTTCCGCCGGGGTGGGAGCCGTCCTTTCGCTCATGGTCTTTCACACGGAACTCAGCGTCATCGCCGTGATCGGCATCATTCTTTTGATCGGCATCGTCAAGAAGAACGGCATCATGATGGTGGATTTCGCTCTGGAAGCCGAACGTAAACTGGGAAAATCCCCTGAGGAAGCGATTTTTCAGGCGTGCTTGCTCAGATTTCGACCGATCATGATGACCACCCTGGCGGCGCTTCTGGGGGCGCTTCCCCTGGCCCTGGGCCGGGGTGTCGGATCTGAAATGCGTCGCCCTCTGGGCATCGCCATCGTGGGAGGGCTGATCATCAGTCAGATTCTGACCCTCTACACGACGCCGGTCATCTATCTTGCTTTTGACCGGTTGACCAAACGCAGACGCAAGGAGTTGTCCGGATTTGCAGCGGATGAAAACGAGCTGGGGGTTTCGCCGTGAACATCTCCGGAATTTTCATCAGAAGACCGGTCGCCACCACGCTTCTGACCATCGGGCTCGTCCTTTCCGGGGCGGTCTCTTTCCGGCTCCTGCCCGTTTCCCCGCTGCCTCAGGTGGATTTTCCGACCATTTCGGTGTCGGCGTCCCTGCCCGGTGCCGACCCCGAAACCATGTCAACCTCGGTCGCCGCGCCCCTGGAACGCCAGTTCGGACGGATTGCCGGCGTGACTGAGATGACCTCTGCCAGTTTCCGCGGCTCGACCAGCATCACCCTGCAGTTTGACCTGAACCGCAACATCGATGGGGCTGCCCGGGATGTCCAGGGGGCGATTAACGCGGCCCGGGGGTATCTGCCGTCAAACCTTCCGAGCAACCCGTCCTATCGGAAGGTCAACCCGTCGGATGCGCCGATTCTGATCCTGTCTCTCACATCAGACACCATGAGCAAGGCCAGGATGTATGATGCGGCTTCGTCCATCCTTCAGCAGAAACTTTCTCAAGTCAAAGGGGTCGGCCAGGTCTTCGTAGGCGGAAGCTCGCTTCCCGCGGTCCGCGTGGATGTAAATCCCCTGACGCTCAGCAAGTACGGAATCAGTCTCGAAGCCATGCGCGCCTTCCTGGCCGGCACCAACGCCAACCGGCCTAAGGGTGAGCTGGTCAAGGACGACAGAACATGGGAGATCCAAACCAACGACCAGCTCCGCACGGCGGATGCGTACTTGCCGCTGGTCGTCACCTACCGCTCGGGTGCAGCGGTACGGCTGTCGGATGTGGCCAATGTTCAGGATTCGGTGGAAGATCTGCGCACGGCGGGTATCGTCAATGGCAAACCGGCTGTTATGCTGGTCATCTTCCGTCAGCCCGGAGCCAATATCATCGAAACTGTCGACAATGTCCGCAGCCTCCTCCCGCAACTGGGGGCCGCCCTGCCCGGGTCCATCGATCTGTCGGTGGTACTCGATCGGACTCCGCCGATTCGCGGATCGCTCAGGGACGTGGGATGGACCCTCATATTATCGGGGCTTCTCGTTATCCTGGTGGTCTTCTGGTTTCTGCGCAATATCCGCGCAACAATCATCCCGGCTGTTGCCGTGGCGGTGTCGATCATCGGCACCTTCGGCGTGATGTACCTGTGCGGTTACTCGCTGGACAACCTTTCTCTCATGGCGCTTACCGTTGCCACCGGGTTTGTCGTGGACGATGCCATTGTGGTACTCGAAAATATTACCCGCTACCGGGAAATGGGGGAATCCGCCCTGCAGGCGGCCTTGTCCGGGTCAAAGGAAATCGCATTCACCGTCCTTTCCATGAGTTTTTCGCTGGTTGCCGTATTCATCCCCATTCTCCTGATGGGCGGGATGGTCGGCCGCCTGTTCCGCGAATTTGCCGTCATCCTCTCCGTGGCGATCATCATCTCTTTGGCGGTTTCGCTGACCCTAACCCCAATGATGTGCGCAACGCTGCTTAAACCTGAAAAACAACGTAAGCATGGGATGCTTTACAGGGCAAGCGAGAAGATGTTCGGCTGGATGCATACCACCTACGAGGTGACGCTTCGCTGGGCGATCCGTCACTCCCGCATCATGCTCATGCTGATGCTGCTCATGGTGGTGATTAACATCGGTCTCTTTATCTTCGTGCCCAAAGGCTTCTTTCCCGAACAGGACACGGGCCGCATTGCCGGCGCCATTCAGGCTGCCCAGGACATCTCGTTTCAGGCCATGCAGGAAAAACTGGCGCAGATTGTTGACATCATCAAAAAAGATCCCGACGTGGAGTACGTAACGGGTTTTACCGGCGGCGGGGGCGGAGGCGGGGCCACCACCAATTCCGGCCGGATGTTTATTTCGCTGAAACCCTTCGAGAATCGGACCGCGGATGCTAAAGGGATCATCGGAAGACTGCGCAAGAATCTGGCGGCAGTCCCCGGCGCCCCCACCTTTCTCCAGCCCGTGCAGGATCTGCGTGTCGGCGGTCGAATCAGCAACGCCCTCTACCAGTACACCCTCCAGAGTGATGATCCGAAGGAACTCAACCGATGGGCGCAACACCTGTTGCAGAAGCTGCGCACGATCCCGAAACTGGCCGATCTCAGCAGCGATCAGCAGAATCAGGGACGGCAGGCGTCGCTGGTGATCGATCGCCCCACGGCCGCCCGGTTGGGCATTACGCCACAGGTCATCGATAATATCCTGTACGATGCCTTCGGTCAGCGCCAGGTGTCGATCAACTATACCCTTCTGAATCAATACCATGTGATCATGGAGGTCGATCCCCGTTTCTGGCAGAATCCGGAGACGCTGAAAGACATCTATGTTCCCTCATCCAGCGGCACTCAGGTGCCCTTAAGCGCCTTTACCCATTACGAACCGACCGCCACGGCCTTGGCGGTAAATCATCAGGGGCAGTTCCCATCGATTACCCTGTCATTTAATCTGGCGCCTGGCGTAGCGCTTGGAGATGCGGTCGCGGCGCTTGAGAACGCCACGCGGGAGATCGGGATGCCGGGAAGCATCCGGGGAAGTTTTGCGGGAACGGCGCAAGCATTTAAAGCCTCGCTCGCCAATGAGCCGCTGCTGATCCTGGCCGCGCTGGTCACGGTCTATATCGTGCTTGGCGTTCTTTACGAGAGCTACATCCACCCGCTGACCATCCTTTCCACCCTGCCTTCGGCCGGGGTGGGCGCGGTGCTTGCCTTGATGATCCTTAAGACCGATCTTAGCCTCATTGCCATTATCGGCGTCATCCTGCTGATCGGCATCGTCAAGAAGAACGGCATCATGATGGTGGACTTTGCCCTGGAATCCGAACGTAAAGAGGGAACAGCCCCGGAGGAAGCGATTTTTCAGGCGTGCCTGCTGCGGTTTCGACCGATCATGATGACCACCATGGCGGCGCTTATCGGTGCGTTGCCGCTGGCTGTCGGTCACGGAGTCGGTTCCGAGCTGCGCCGGCCGCTGGGTATTGCCGTTGTCGGCGGGCTGATATTCAGTCAAATGCTGACGCTTTACACAACCCCGGTGGTTTACCTTTATCTGGACCGCTTCAGGCTATGGATAGACAGCAAGCGCAGACGGGCGCTGCGATTTGGATCGAAGGAAAACAGCCTTAACACCCGAGGCGTTTAATGAGAGAAAGAAAATGGCTTTATTGAGATGGAAAAGAGTGCTTTTTGCTGTCGGACTGCTGGCATCGGTCACGTCCTGCACGGTTGGGCCGGATTATGTGCGGCCGATTACCGGGGCTCCGGCTTCCTACAAGGAAATTGACGGCTGGAAAGTGGCGAGCCCAAAAGATGACACCCTCAAGGAAGCGTGGTGGGAGCTTTTCAACGATCCGCAGTTGAATGTGCTTGAAGAGCAAGTGATCATCGCCAACCCGAATGTGTGGGTTGCGGAAGCACAGTTCCGTCAGGCACGGGCTTTGGTTCAGTCCGCCCGGGCAGGCTACTTCCCCACACTCACGGTCGGGGCATCGGCAAAACGTGCTGCCTCATCAGAGAACCTCGGACCCAGCACCAGCGGGGTCAGTATCTCGGATTTTTTACTGCCGATCGATCTTTCGTGGGAAGCCGACCTGTGGGGCCGGATCCGCCGTACCGTTGAAGCGAGCCAGGCAAGCGCCCAGGCGAGTGCAGCGGATTTGGCCGCGGTCCGATTGAGCGCGCAGGCTGAACTGGCACTGGATTACTTGCAACTGCGAACGCTCGATGCCCAGAAACAACTCCTCGATTCCACGGTCACCTATTACGGGAAGTCCCTTGAACTGACGAATAACCGGTACAATAGCGGCGTCGTGGCCAAATCGGATGTGCTGCAGGCGGAAACCCAGCTTAAGAGCACCCAGGCCCAGGCGCTTGACTTTGGCTTGCAACGCGCCCAGATGGAACACGCCATGGCCATTCTGATCGGAAAACCGGCTTCTGAATTTTCACTTCCGGTTTCCCCACTTATTCCCACACTGCCGGCCATCCCGGTTGCCGTGCCATCGGAACTTCTCGAACAGAGGCCAGACATTGCCGCGGCTGAGCGGCGCATGGCAATGGCCAATGCGCAGATCGGTGTGGCCCAGGCTGCATTTTACCCAACTATTCAAATAGGTGCTTTGGCAGGATTTGAAGCATCGCGTGTAGACCAGTGGCTGAGCTGGCCGAGCCGTTTCTGGTCTGTCGGCCCTTCGATTTCCCAAACGGTTTTCGATGGAGGCTTACGACAGGCGCAGAGCGACCAGTCACTGGCTGCCTATGATGCTACCGCCGCTTCTTATCGCAAGATCGTTCTTAACGCCTTTCAGGAGGTTGAGGACAATCTGGCCGCGCTCCGCATCCTGGGAGAAGAAGTGCGCGTCCAAACAGAGGCTGTTAATGCAGCCCGGCAGGCCGCAACGGTTACGATCAACCAGTATAAGGCCGGAACCGTAAGTTATATCAATGTCCTTGTCGCCCAGACCGCGGAACTGGCCAACGAAAGAACTTTGCTGGATATCCGGAGTCGACAACTGGCCGCAAGCGTTCTGCTGATCAAAGCGCTGGGCGGCGGATGGAAATCGGCGGATCTTCCCTCAGTGAATACCTTGAACTGATTTTCGATGGTTTCGCAAAGAGACGTATTAACGCATTCTAATTGACTACATGTACTTGAACGACATCGTAATAAAGCAGCGGCAAATCAAGAATACCATCGGGACTCATATCCACGCCTACGCAGAAAGCGTAGTCTCCAACAGTTAGAGAAGCGGAATAATAAATTTCCACAGGGGATATGATGGACAACGGATATTGACCATACGATTTGATTCCTGTAGTCCATCCATTTGAAGTGAATGAAT
>CAIVVZ010000590.1 GCA_903909505.1 uncultured Desulfobacteraceae bacterium | reverse complement strand
CGAAGGATATTTTCCCCAGCATTCGCCTGGATGCGCAGTTGTCTCGGGGAAAGTGGGACCACCTGTGCCCGGAATGCAATCAACCGCTGGCGTGGATGCCTTCGGATGAATCCGTGATTCATCCCTGTAACCCTTATGCCATTTCCAAAAATTCCCAGGAACAAATTGCCATCCACCTGGGCTCCCGTTATGGGATTCCATCGGTTGTCATGCGCTATTCCATTGTACAGGGGCCGCGCCAGTCTTTTTACAATGCCTATTCCGGCGCCATGAGAATATTTTCACTCAGTCTGATGCTGGGTAAACCGCCGATCATTTTTGAAGACGGCAAGCAGATCCGTGATTTTGTTAATATTCAGGACGTGGTTTCGGCCAATCTTCTCGTGCTGGAAAGCAGCCGATCCGATTATCAGGTGTTTAACGTTGGCGGCAATCAGGCCTGGACGGTTCTGGATTTTTACGACACCATGCAACGCATTGTAAATCGGGAAAATCCTCCGGTGATGTCCGGATACTACCGGTATGGAGATACCCGCCATATTTTTTCAGACACTCAAAAACTCCAAACCTTGGGATGGAAACCTGTCTACCGGGTAGAAGACAGCATCCGTGATTACTGGGCGTATCTTCTGCTTCAGGACAACAAGGGAGATATCCTGGAATATGCTGAAAAGCACATGAAGCACCTGCAGATAATCCGCAAATCAATGTCCATATAAGGGCTTTTCATGAAAGCATTTTTACTGGCGGCTGGAAAAGGAACACGGCTCAAACCCTATACGGATTCGATCCCAAAATGCCTGATTCCCATTCACGGAAAGCCGCTTCTGGAGATATGGCTGGATCACCTGCGACTGCAAGGCGTCCAGGAGGTACTGATTAATACCCATCACCATGCGCATCAGGTGGAGGCGTTTGTCCACAGCTATTCCCATCGCCGGGACATTCATATCGTTCTCAGCAATGAACCGGAGCTTCTGGGAAGCGCTGGAACAATCTGGCTTCGCAGAGATTTTGTTGACAGCGAAGATGATTTTATGATCTTCTATGCGGATAATCTAACGAGCGTTGATTTGAAACAGTTTGCGAAATTTCATCGGAAGTGTCGGAGGAAAAATGGGATATTGACGATGGGCCTGTTCCATGCGCCCAATCCCAGGGCCTGCGGAATCGCCGAGATGGATTCAGATCAGAAAATCCTGGCGTTTACTGAAAAACCGGAGAACCCCATAAGTAATCTGGCAAATGCCGGCATTTATTTGGCTTCCCGGGAGATTTTCGAGTTTTTTCCGTCAACATCACTGGAGACATCCGCTTCAGTGCTGGACTTCGGTCACCACATATTACCGCTTCTGGCCAGCAGGATGTATGGATATCCGATTACGGAATATCTGCGAGACATCGGAACCATCGAATCCTATCAGCAGGCGCTCACGGAATGGCCGGCTTATAATTGCAGTCAGGGGCCGGAAGTCAGAAGTTAACGGGCCCGGTACGATCGACAAGATGTGTCTTTTTCTATTTTAATTCATTTTTCAGACATGGAATATATCACGATGAATATCAGTGAATTCGCAGCCGACTACCTTTCCGGAATACAATCCCTACTCGAGAATTTCGACACCCACGGCTTTGAGCGAATTGTTGAAAAAATACTGGAAGCCTATGATGCGCAAAGGCGTATTTTTGTCATGGGAAATGGTGGAAGCGGATCAACCGCATCTCATTTTACCTGCGATATCAACAAAGGCTGCTGCATGGATCTGAATAAAAAATTTAAGATGATCTGTTTGAATGACAGTATCCCCACCCTTCTTGCCCTTGCCAATGATGTGTCCTACGATGCGGTATTTGTCGAACAGCTGAAGAATTTTTTTCTTCCCGGCGATCTGGTAATCGGAATTTCGGGAAGCGGCAATTCCCCCAATGTTCTTCATGCCATTGAATATGCCAGAATGCATCAGGGGATTACCATCGGTCTTTCCGGTTTTTCCGGGGGAAAGCTGGCGGCCCTGGCTGACATCGCCTGGATAGCGCCCGTGGAAGATATGCAGAAAATTGAGGACATGCATATGATTGTGGTTCACATGATCATGCAGGCGGTTCGAAACAAGCTGCATTCGCCAGAGACTGCAATAGGATGACCTTTTCAGGCCTTCCCAGGAAGTGGTATGCCCTTCATACCCGAAGCCGGTTTGAGAATGTTGTTCTGGACGGGCTGGAGAGAAAAGAGGTCGAAGCCTTTCTGCCAAAGATCACGATTCGAAGCAAGCGGGTTGACCGGAAAAAAATGATTCAGGTACCCCTGTTCCCCGGGTATCTTTTTGTGAAAACCAGTATGGATCCCTATGAACACCTTGAGGTCGTCAAGACCGTTGGCGTGGTCACGCTTGTGGGAAATCTTCAGGGGCCGGTTTCAATCTCCAGTGAATCCATCGAATCGCTGAAAATCATGGTTCAGGGCAGCCAGGAAATTTTGATCGGTTCAAAATTTAAACAAGGGGATCGGGTCATGGTTGTCAGTGGCCCTTTTGCCGGCGTCATGGGTGCGTTTGTCCGTTATCGCGGCAAGGGAAGGGTCGTGGTGAACATTGAGGCGCTTGGGCAATATGCATCAGTGAATGTCAGCGAAGAGGATATCGAGATGATTCGGGATAATCCTTTCATAACTGCTTGACTTGCTATCTCATTATGTTTTATAAATCTAATAGGATACATTTTCGTCTGACCATGGACTCAAGGAGGAACAATGAATAAACTGGAATTAATATCTGCTCTGAAAACCCGGACAGATATATCGAAATCAGAAGCTGCTAAAGTGGTTGAAGTGTTTTTTGACAATATGGCTGATACGCTTGCCGGCGGAGACCGGGTAGAGATTCGGGGACTGTGCAGCTTTTATGTCAAGGAGTATAAAAGCTACACGGGCAGGAATCCCAAAACCGGCGAAAAAGTGGTTATCAAACCCAAGAAACTCCCGTTTTTTAAATCCGGAAAAGAATTGAAAGAACGGGTGAATTATTAGCCCTTCGTCTGGATTTGAACCCATCGTCGGTCAGGACCAGGCGCTTAGAGCATTACTTCGAATCCTGAAAAGTGGTCGTATTCCGCATTCACTGTTGTTTCTGGGCATTGATGGGGTTGGCAAACGAAGCGCTGCTGTCCGGCTGGCCATGGCTTGTAACTGTATCCGACATGCCGCCAGGCAGAGGCAGTCAGACGGGAGTTCGTCTGATAATCCGGAGGAATTTTCCGATTATCCTTGCGGACAGTGTAGCCCTTGTTTAAGAATTGCCGCGGGAATTCATCCGGATATCACCTTGATCCAGCCGGAAGCAGGGGTGATTAAGATTGGAGAGATCCGCAATCTGTGCCGAATTCTTTCGATGAAACCCTTTGAAGGGCTTAAGCGCGTAGCCATTCTCAGCGATGCCCATTTGATGAATCCCCCAGCGAGCAATGCGCTCTTAAAGATGCTGGAAGAGCCGCCGGAACAGACGCTTCTGATTCTTACGGCAAGACAGTCGGCCGATCTTCTGCCAACAATTGTTTCCAGGTGTCTGCATATCCGGTTTAACCCCGTTTCCCGCCCCGCTCTTTCTGATGCATTGATTCAGCATCATGGGTTCGGCGCAGAGGAAGCATCGGTTGTTACAGCCCTGGCGGGAGGCAGCTTTTCAAGGGCGCTTTCAATGAAAAAAGCCACTTGGATGAGCTGGAGAGGCTGGCTGATCACTGAACTGTCCCGATTGGGTTCCAGCCCGTTACATACTATTTTGGCGCTTTCGGAGAAACTATCTAAAAACCGGGATGCCCTATCGGATATTTTTGAGATTATGCTCTCTTGGTTCAGGGATATTCTGATTTTTACCTGTGATCCGACCCATGTCATCAACCAGGATCACCTGGAACAGATTAAGGAAGCTTCCCTGCGCTACTCGAGACGCGATTTGGTCCAAATCGCCAATGCCGTTAAATCCGCTCAGGCCCAAATTGAGGCAAGAACGAATATCCGGCTGTCCATGGATCATCTGCTGCTTCGGCTCTGGCAGCAGCGGAACATGGGTAAAACCGGAATCAGCTAACCATTGTCGGGTTGCTTTCTTCCTTGAGCTTTCCCATAACCCCAAACAGAACTGTTCATCGATGATATCATGGTAAAAAAAGTAGGTATTCGATTTAAATCCGCCGGCAAGGTGTATGATTTTGATCCCGGTGCATTTGTTCTGCGTCAGGGCGATTCCGTCATTGTCGAGACCAAACAGGGACTTGGTTTGGGAATTGTGGCTGTTCCTCCGGCCTTAGTTGACGATCTGCCGGAAGGCCAGGTTCTGAAAAAAGTATTTCGCATGGCAACTGAAGACGATTTGATGCAAGTTGAGAATAATCTTGAAACTGAAAAAAGAGCCTTGGCCTATTGTCAGTCCTGTATTAAAAAACTGGGACTGAGCATGAATCTCTTTACCGTTGAAAACGCATTTGATGGCAGTAAATTAACCTTTTTCTTTACTTCGGAAAGCCGTGTTGACTTCCGGCAGCTTGTTAAAATGCTGGTAAAGGAGCTTGGCGTCCGAATTGAAATGCGACAGGTCGGCATTCGTAACCAGGCCAAGCTGTGCGGGGGAATCGGCAGATGCGGCCGCGAAATCTGTTGCTCGACATTTCTGGATAAATTCGGACCGGTCTCCATCCGCATGGCCAAGGAACAGTGCCTTTCACTGAATCCCACCAAAATATCCGGCCAATGCGGCAGGCTGATGTGTTGTCTGACATATGAATACGAAACCTACCGGGCGCTTCGTTCTGAACTGCCGAAAATCGGAAAAACAGTCATGACGTTAAAAGGCGAGGGGAAAGTCATTCGACACAACCCTATCCGTTATCGGATTGCTGTCCGGCTCGAAGATGGAACCGAAATTGAAATTGGACCGGATGAAATTGTGACGGAAAGTCAAGAGGAACATGCTAATGTCTAAGCCTTTTTATATTACCACGCCAATTTATTATGTTAACGCCAGGCCGCACCTGGGGCATGCTTACACCACCATCGTTGCAGACGTGGCCGGTCGATTTAACCGGATGCTGGATCGCGAAGTCTTCTTTTTAACCGGGACAGATGAACACGGGGACAAAATTGTCCGGGCAGCCAAAAAAGAGAACCTGAGCCCCCGGATTTATGCCGACGGAATCAGTGAGCTTTTTCGGCAACTGTGGCCACAGCTCAATATCGACTATTCGGCGTTTATTCGAACCACGGATCCGGCGCATATCGCGGTTGTCAAACAGGTTCTTCAAAAAATATATGATGCAGGCGATATTTACTTCAGCGAGTATGAGGGGCTGTACTGCTTTGGCTGCGAGCGGTTCTATGTTGAACGGGAGCTTGTGGAGGGGAAGTGCCCGGATCATGAAATACCTCCGGAAATCATCAAGGAATCCAATTATTTTTTCCGGATGAGTCGATATCAGGGCTGGCTTATTGAATATATTGAAACAAACCAAGATTTTATAAGGCCTGAGCGATATCGGAATGAAGTCCTTTCGTTTTTAAGGGAACCCCTGGAGGATCTTTGTATCTCAAGGCCGAAGAGCCGGCTGGAATGGGGGATTTCTCTGCCCTTTGATGATAACTATGTCACGTATGTCTGGTTTGATGCGCTCCTGAATTATATCTCGGCTCTGGGCTATCCGGAAGGTCCTTTGTTTAAGAAATTCTGGCCTTGCGCCCAGCATATTGTGGCCAAGGATATTCTAAAGCCTCACGGAATCTACTGGCCGATCATGCTGAAGGCAGCCGGTATCCCTATTTTTAAGCATTTGAATGTCCATGGATACTGGAATGTGGATCAGAGTAAAATGTCCAAGAGCCTGGGAAACGTGATCGAGCCCCTTGACCTGAAAAATGTTTATGGACTGGATGCATTCAGGTATTTTCTGATTCGGGAAATGGTATTTGGTCTGGATTCCGGATTCAGTGAATCGGCGCTGGTGGGAAGAATCAATGCGGATCTGGCAAATGATCTGGGGAATCTCTTCTCGAGGGTGACTGCCATGGCCCATAAATATTTCAAGGGGGTTGTTCCAGCCGCGGACCCTTATGGAGATCCCCTTCTGACTCAAGGGCTCCAGTCTGATGCGGCGGTTGCAATTCACGAATTCGAAGCCGGTATGTCCGGATTTATGTTTCATAAGGCTTTGGTGGCTGTCTGGGAATTCATCAGCCAGATGAATAAATACATCGATGTGACGGCCCCTTGGGTACTGGCCAAATCCAAATCCACCAGCAAGCAGCTTGAAACGGTTATCTACAATCTCCTTGAGGGACTTCGCATCATTTCAGGTCTGATATTTCCGATCATGCCGGAAACAGCGGCTTCCATGCAGCGTCATCTGGGATTGGATTCCGGAGAGACTTTCTACCGCATGTCTTTTCTTTCTCAGTGGGGCGGACTGGTTTCCGGCACGGTGATTCCCAAATCCATTCCCCTTTTTCCCCGAATTGATGTCAAAAAAAATGAGAATGGTGCCGCTGAAGCCGATTCCCCAACGCCTGATAAACCGGTTTTTAAACCTGAAATCAGCCTGGAGGAATTTAAAAAAGTGGATCTTCGGGTAGGCCGTATCGTCAAGGCTGAGGCGGTTCCCAAAGCAAAAAAACTCCTCAAGCTTGAAGTTGATCTCGGAGAAAACCGGACAATTGTGGCAGGGATTGCAGGGTCATATTCTCCGGAAAGTCTTGTGGGCAAACAGGTGATTGTGCTGGCCAATCTCCAGCCGGCAAAACTGATGGGTATTCTGTCTCAGGGAATGCTCCTTGCCGCGGTGGATGACAATCGCTGCACCGTTGCCACGCTGGATGGCGCTGTCAAGCCGGGTACGGCGTTGTCCTGATGGCGGTTTTGAAGAATGCATTTTAATATGAAGTCCTCATCCCCGAGGAAGTAATGGATAATAGATTCTCGATGGGCGAACCCGGTGTTCGACTGGATTGGCGCGATTATCAAACGCGATTGAATCGAATTGCCGCTGCCAGGCGGCGAACCAGACGGATGTACCGGTTTGCCGCTGTATTGACGCTTTTAATCGTTATCGGGTTTTGGATAATTGAAGG
>CAIVVZ010000589.1 GCA_903909505.1 uncultured Desulfobacteraceae bacterium | reverse complement strand
GGGGGGTGACAAGAAAATGTTGTCGGCCTTGGACAACTATCCTGACACAGGGGGAATACATGGTTGAAATACTCTATCGCACTATGATTCATGTCTCAAACCTATCAGCCGATATTCAATACTATGGCTATGAAAAACATCCTTGCGTATCTCGATAGCATGGGGCTTCACGACAAGCTTTTTGATTCCGCTCTGGCTTTTGCCTTTTTCATTCTGCTTCATTGGGCGCTGGTGAGGATATTTCGCCGATTCCCACATGAAAAACAGAATGAGTTTCTTTGGCGAAAAGCCGCTACATACAGTTCTGTATCTGTTCTCCTCCTCCTCCTTGGCTTTGTCTGGCTTCGCGGTTTTAATTCTCTGAGCACTTTCATCGGTCTCTTGTCGGCAGGTCTCGCCATTGCCCTGAAAGACCCAATCACAAACATTGCCGGGTGGATGTTTATTCTGGTCCGGAAGCCCTTCGAAACGGGTGATCGGGTTCAGGTCGGGAACTATGCAGGGGATGTCATCGACATTGATATTTTTCAGTTTACGCTGATGGAATCGGGCACAAGCGGGGTTTCCAAAGACATACGAACGGGACGGCTTATAAAAATTTCCAATAACGCCGTATTTACAGAACCCCAGATCAATTACACCGCGGGATGGTTTGAATATATATGGAACACTATTGAAGTATGCGTTACCTTCGAGAGCAACTGGAAAAAAGCTATGACTATCCTTGAAGAGATTGTGACCGCCGAGGGCGAGGAAACTAGCAGAGGAGCAAAAGAGACCATGGCGACAGCGTCTGAAAGGTATATGCTGCTCGATATGGGATTGGGACCCCACGTACTTGCGGCAATTAACAATAATGGCGTCGTGCTCACCGCCGTGTATCTTTGCGCTCCCCGCTCCCGGAGGTTGTCATCCAGTAAAGTCTCAGAGCAATTGCTGGAAAAGTATTCCGAGGAAGACGACATCGCTTTTGCATATAATACCGAAAGGAGTTTCAGCACTGCCACCAAGGGGAACCCGGCGATGAGGGTTGGGATTACCCAGCCCGGAAGTGGAGGCAAAGAACCGGATGATACTGGGGGTGTCGTCTGATCGTAATCAGGACGAATGCCAGGAAATGAACAGATGAAGGGATCTCGGTCATCGGAAGAAAAGTGTCCTTCTTGTTCAATACGCAACATGAATGGCGTAATATTCAACAAAACAGAAGTTATTATCAATTCAAGGATGATTATCTATGGCAAGCACAGACAAGGAAGTAGGGAATTTTTTGGAGAAAGTAAAAAACGTCGTCAAAGAAGACGGCTTGGACCTATCGTCTGGTGAAGACTTGAGCATCGGCATTATGAACCTCATCAGCATAGAGGAGCATCTATTCTTTACAGCAAACAAGACAAACAAAGACAAATATTATGCCATGCTAAACGAGATTCGGGAGATTAGGAAAACCCTCCTTAAAGAAATAATCAAAGACTATGAGGGCGAGATCTGGTGCATAAGCAAACACCTGCTTGCAGCTTCGATGCGACTCATGGAAGTTGGAACCAAAGCTTTAACCAAAGGAGAAGACGAGAAAGCGAAAGGACTGTTCCAGCAATCCTACAGGCTTTACATGATATTCTGGGAGATAAACCTCAAGCTGGGAGATAAACCAATAACAGAAATCGAACCAATCGAACCCAATTATATACAACCGGAATACAACCAAAAGGAAATCACCCTATTCTATGACAAAGAATGTGAACACTGCAAAAACTTAGAATTATTTCTAACCAAAAACGGGCTATATGCGATATTCAACATAAAAAAGAAGGAAGTTTCCTTGAACGAGCAAAATCATAGGGAAATGGAAGACCTATACAAGAAATGCATCGACCCCAAAAGAGAACTGGTAGTACCCTTCGCATCCTATAACGGCAAATGCTACATGGGCGAAGAAGTGATCAGGATGTTCAAGCATTGGATGTGGGATACCGTGAAAGAAAAAGGTGAAACGCTAAAAACGCTCCTGAAAGAAACGGAACTGCCGTTGCACATCAAAGCACACCACGAACACTATGCTCAAATACTGGAAACAGCACTAAACTGCTGCAAGGAATAAAAATCAATTATTAGAATGTCAAAGCTGTTAAAACAGCCTTGTTGCAGGCAAGTACATTGCTCCCCCCCAATGGTTGACTCTGATGCCGCGCGCATTGCACCCAAGGGATTGGTGTCAGACAATGGCGCGATCAAGGCGCAGAACCGGACGCGGTGGCAGATGGTTCAGCATAAACTCATCGAGCAAAAGAGGATAACTTTATGACTATAACAGGAAAAGTGGCGCTGGTTACGGGTGCCGGTCAGGGTATTGGTCGTGGCATCGCATTACGTCTGGCCAAGGATGGCGCGGACGTAGCGATCGATGACATAAATGGCAAAACGCTTGTCGCAGTTGCCAAGGAAATCGACGCTTTGGGGCGACGAGCAACGACCTTTGTGGCCGATGTCAGCGACCGCGCGCAAGTTTATGCTGCCGTCGACCATGCCGAGAAGCAACTCGGTGGTTTCGACATCATGGTAAACAATGCTGGTATCGCTCAGGTACAGGCAATTTCCAATGTAACGCCCGATGAAGTCGATCGCATCTTCAAGATCAATGTTCAGGGCGTGCTGTGGGGTATCCAGGCGGCAGCAAAGAAATTCAAGGCGCTCTCACACAAGGGCAAGATCATTAACGCCTCCTCCATCGCCGGCCACGATGGCTTTGCCCTGCTCGGCATCTATTCGGCAACGAAGTTCGCCGTCCGTGCGCTGACCCAGGCGGCAGCCAGGGAATTGGCGTGCGATGGCATCACCGTCAATGCTTACAGCCCCGGCGTGGTGGGAACCGATATGTGGGTAGAAATCGACAAGCGCATGGCCGAGGTGACGGGCGCGGAAATCGGCGCGACATACAAGAAATATGTCCAGGGGATCGCCCTCGGCAGAGCCGAAACGCCCGAAGACGTTGCCGCCCTCGTTTCATACCTGGCGGGTCCGGATTCCGACTACATGACGGGTCAGGCACCGCTCATTGATGGTGGCATGGTCTACCGCTGACGGCAAGAAATTATCTCCGGCATTTTGGCACCCGTAACGTAGACATTCATCAAGAGCAAGTGTATCAAGTCCATGATCGAAAACATTTATCCACCGTAGAGTTACGCGCCTATAGCGATGCCTCGCGAGATCAGTGGAGACGAACAGAAAAAAAGGACCTATTAATCAAATTAAACAACTATCGAAAAAGGATAAATAACATGAAAAATAATTCAGAATTACAAAAAGACGTTCAAGACGCAATCAAATGGGAACCGTTATTGAAAGCAGCAGAAATCGGTGTAGCCGTTCAAGATGGTATTGTCACCTTAACAGGAACTGTCGACGGTTACTTTAAAAAGAAAGAGGCTGAAGATGCGGCAAAAAATGTGGCCGGCGTAAAGGCTGTAGTTGAGAAGATTGACGTTAAGTATTGTTGCGGTTTGGCTGAAAGCGATGACAATGAAATCGCTACTGAAGTAGTAAATGCCTTGAATCGGAATGGGCAACTTCCTAACAACAAAATAAAAGTAAAAGTTGAAAAAGGAGGAGTTACCCTGGAAGGAGAACTACAGTGGAATTATCAAAAGGAAGCTGCAAAAGACGCAGTAAAAAATCTCATGGGTGTATTATGGGTATCAAACAATATCACAATTACGCCTGAAACACTAGATCAGATTGAAAAAAAGGACATAGAAAGCGCACTTAAACGCAACTGGTCTATAGATGCTAAAGATATTATGGTTAAAGCTTCAGACCATAAAGTAACTTTAACCGGTACGGTTAAATCATGGTATCAAAAAAATGAAGCTTCACGAATAGCATGGAAGGCGCCCGGTGTACGGATGGTAGATAATGAATTGGTTGTTGAATATAATTATTAATTAAAATCAGCTTAAAAAATGAGACTCGAAAGATATTACTGGGAGCACTTATTGCCGTGTTGTCCGGGTGTTCGCTGTCCACGGGCAAGACATCCGGAGAATCTGGCTATCGTGTAGAAGTGGAGGTCTGCCGGATGGATGGAAGCCTTGGGAAAGATGCCGTGCTTGATGTGTGGTGGACAGTCTCGGGAGGAGTCGGGAATATTTTACTGCGATCGAAAAGGTCGAAGTTTTCCGAATCCGTAAAGGGGAACACCTACAGCGCTTTCGT
>CAIVVZ010000588.1 GCA_903909505.1 uncultured Desulfobacteraceae bacterium | reverse complement strand
GTGTCGTGAATCCGGTTTCCCGAGATCGTTTCCCAGACGACCCCGCTTTCGGACTTGCCCCAGTTGACCGGCAGCAAGGCCAGAACCTGCGCCTTTTCGCCGGGGCTCAGGATGGTTTTGTCGGTGTAGAGTTCCAGTTCCCGGTTGTCAAGGACGGCTTCTCCCTGCAGGTCGCCCGCGATCAACAATGCGGGCTGCGAGGTGCAGGGGCGGGTCATGGGTTTGCCCTCCAGTGTTTCCAGGACGGCAACGGCGCGTAGCCGTCCGCGCCGGGTAAGCTCGGGAAGCGGCAGCCTGCACTGACCCTTGTCATCTGTGGTAAAGGGAAGCTTGACGAATTCTTCCGGTTTTGCGCCGACCTGCTCCAGTCCGATATTCAAAACGCCGCCTGCCCCGGGTGCGGGCTTGCCGTCCGGATAGGTGGAACGCAGAAAGACCGAAAGCCCTTTTTCCCCGATCCTGGCCACGGTTTTTGAAAACTGAACCGACGGCTGGGCCTCGGAGAGGGTGATGTAGATATTTTCGGTCAAAAGGGCCTGGGAACCGGCTGCATCGACGGCCCGTACCATGACGGTGTAAATCCATTCCTGTTCGGCCGGGGCATCGATCTTCGGCAGATCGAATTCATAGAAGGCATCCCCTGAACCATCCATCACGGCGGCAGACTCCCAGGTATTGGTGGGGCTCAGGTTCCCGTCGGCAAGCCGCGCCTCCACGGAGCTGAAAATCCGCTTGGGTTCGGTGAGGGCCGAGGCGGACCTTATCTCGCCCTGATAGTCCGTACCGGCGCTCAGGCCGCCTCCGGACTCTGCGACCCACTGGGGCGTCTCAAACTTCTTCCGGTAGAGGAATACCTCGTATTTCAGGTTGTACGGCACCCCGCCGCTGTATCGTTTGGCTCTGAACTTGACGAAAAACCGTCCGCCGGAAGCAACTGTCGGGCTGCGGTCGATGAGCTCCAGGTAGAACGTGGGCTTGATATAATCGCGGACGCGGAACTCGCCGCCGTAGGGCTTGGCGTCGATCTCGGCGATCAGTTTGTAGAGGCCCGGCGACTGCCCCGCATCCAGGGAAAAACTGCCGCTGAACGATCCGAACCCTGTCAAAGGCACGGCGGCCTGCAGGTCCGTTGCAGGGCCGCTGAAAGGAAGCAGGCTCACTTTCGCCAGAGTGTCCCCGAACCGGGGAATCTTGAGCCCGTCCTTTTCAAAGGCCCGGATCATGCCCTTATAAAAGAAGGTCTCGCCGGGCTTGAAAATCGGGCGGTCCGTGATGATGAACACAGAATCGTCACTAGATACGGTGGGCAGAAAATCGGTGTCCACAAGCGCCTGGCGGCCGTCCGAAGTTTGTACCTTGACGACCAGCTTGCCGTCAAGTGCCCCCTGCCCGCTGGCGTATGCAATTTCACCGGCCGCATCCGTCTTCTTGTTTAGATTTATCCATTTTCCCCGGCCGTCCCGGAAGCTGACGCCGGCGCCGCCGATGGGGTTGAGCTGCCGGTCGATCACCCTGACGACAAGCTGCTCCGTCGACTGCTTAACCTGAACCGAAAGGCTGCTGACCTGCATCAGGCACTGGGCTTCGGTTTTTCCCTGTACGGCCTGGATCAGGTATACCCCGTCGGGCCGCGGGTCCAGCTCGATTTTCCGAATCTTGTACCGGTCCTCGCGCCAGGTGTTTTCCCCGAACCACCAGCCCAGGTCATTGACCGCCGTTCCCATGTACTTTAAGTCGATGAACATGTCGCGAACCACGGCAAATCCGGCCGGCGGCCCTTGGATGATATCTTCGGGAGGCAGCGCGATCTGTCCAGGAGTTGTGTCCTGGATGGCTTTGCTCAGGGACGTGTCCTTGAAGGTTGCCCGGAATTTGGGGTCCAGCATGTTCCGGGCGGTTTTTAAGGGCGATTCCATTTTGTTCAGCCCGGTGATGAAGAAGTGCCCGGGGTTCAGCTCGGTCACGGGCTGTTCGTAGCTTCTACTGATTTGAAACTGTCCGTCCAGAAAGCGTTCCAGATTTTCCGGGCGAAGGATGCGGACCAGCATCGGTTGTTCCGTCGACGTATAATCCAGCCGCACCTGCGGTTTCTCGGCATTGGAGAAACTTCTTTCCACCGTCAGATAAAACGGACTGCCCGCAAGGGCCGGAGCCGCCGCAATCACTGAAAGTGCAAAAACCATTGCCGGCATCAAAGAGAGAAATCGAATGCGCTTCATTTGGGTGCCCCTTGTCTGACGGTAATCCCTTTCAGCACGACGGTCCCGGTTGCCTGCGCCGCGTTGCCGGAAAAGGCGAAGATGGGAAGACCGGCAAAAACCGTTTCGCTGTCCGCACGCATCCCGGCCTTGGCTTTTTCATATTGCTGCTTCCACGGGTTTGCGGGATCGATCTGGTCGCTGCTTCTCGCTCCGCCGGCCAGGAAAAGCTCCCGCATTCCGGTTCCCGGATTCAGAAAGAAAAGAAGCTGTCTGGATGTAAAGGCTTCCGCATGGGATCCTTTTTCCCAGTCCAGCACGCTGAGCGACTGGCGCTCGCAGGACTCTTTCATGCGGGTGAGAAGCAGCTCGGATGTGGCGGCCAGAAAGACCGTGCCGCCGCCGCACGCGGCCGTAAGCTTTGGATCGGTGAATAATTTCTTGAATTGTTGAACGCTATCGGGTGCGCTCTGGTTGGCAATGACGACGCCCATGCCTGTCACCGCGTTTCCTTCGGATGACAGGTCCCAGATAAAGGCAACGCCGGTCTCCTCCGGATCGGTTGTCGGCGGATCACCGGGTCCCTCCAGGGCCAGCTTTCGCCACGCTTCGGCCGGCATGTCCGGCGGCAGATGGAAACTGGCCGCAACCGCCGCAAAGGCATCGTGCGGGATGGCGGCCAGCACGCCCTTGAAGATCCGGGGCCTTAGATGCCCGGCGAGCTTTCCGGCGGGAAAGCAAAGGACATCCGGGGTTTCCCCGGACAACCCGAACCCGAGGTCCATCTGAAACGCCGGCCGGCCGATCATCACCGGAAGCAGGTTGTCAACAAAGGCTTCCGCCCGCACGCTCAGCACGATCGGGGTGTTCGGCGCATCCGTACCATTTAAAGGCTGAATGCTTTCCAGGACATTGATCAGCGC
>CAIVVZ010000587.1 GCA_903909505.1 uncultured Desulfobacteraceae bacterium | reverse complement strand
TCACATTCAGACCTCCGGTCGGTCGCTTCACAGCCAGGATATTCAGTTCAATGATATCCGGACCACGCTTCAGGCCCTTTGCGCCATATACGATAACTGCAACAGCCTGCATACCAACGCATTTGATGAGGCCATCACCACACCCAGCACCGAATCCGTGCGAAGGGCCCTGGCCATTCAGCTCATCATCAACCGGGAATGGGGGCTGGCCAAAAACGAAAACATGAATCAGGGCAGTTTTATCGTGGAAGAGCTCACCCGTCTGGTTGAGGAAGCCGTACTGATGGAGTTCGATCGGATCACCGAGCGCGGCGGGGTTCTGGGCGCCATGGAAACCGGCTATCAGCGCAGCAAGATTCAGGAAGAATCCATTCACTACGAAATCCTGAAACACACCGGTGAATACCCCATTGTCGGCGTCAACACCTTCCGTGATCCCAATAGTTTGAGCGATGAACTCAGCGACGGCGTGGAACTGGCCAGGGCGTCCGAAGAAGAAAAAGAATCCCAGATCCGGCGTCTGGCGGAATTCAAGGACCAGCACCAAGACGAAGCTCCGGCGGCGCTCAAGCGCCTTCAACAGGTGGCGTTTTCCGGAGAGAACCTCTTTGCCGAGCTGATGCGGACCGTTCGCGTATGCTCGCTGGGGCAGATCACGCAGGCCCTGTATGATGTGGGCGGAAAGTATCGAAGGAACATGTAAACATTAAGGAGATTTTTAAATGAAAGAAGCGGTCATTGTCAGCGCGGTCAGAACCCCGCTGGGCAGTTTTAACGGATCATTGAACGCTATCGGGGCAACCCAGTTGGGAGCCATCGTTATCGAGTCCGCGATCGAGCGGGCCAAAATCCCCAAATCCGCGGTCAACGAGGTCATCATGGGGCAGGTACTGCCCTGCGGATATGGGCAGAATCCGGCCAAGCAGGCCGCGGTCAGGGCCGGCATGCCCTGGGAAACGGAGTGCATCACGATCAATAAGGTTTGCGGCTCGGCGCTTAAGGCCGTGATGCTGGCGGCCCAGGCCGTTCAGACCGGGGATGCCGACGTGGTGGTGGCCGGCGGCATGGAAAACATGAGCATGGCTCCCTATTATCTGGAAAAAGCCAGATTCGGCTATCGAATGGGACCGGGAAAGCTCGAAGACCATATGATTCATGACGGACTCTGGGACATCGTCAATGATTTTCACATGGGCATGTCCAATGAACTGTGCTCCGAAAAATACAATGTCACCCGCCAGGATCAGGACCAGTACGCCGCCGAATCCTATAAAAGGACCATCGCCGCCATCGCAGCCGGCCGGTTCAAGGATGAAATCGTTCCGGTTCCGATACCCCAGAGAAAGGCAGGCCCGGTCCTTTTCAGCCAGGATGAATGCGCTCAGGAAACCAGTCTGGAAAGCTTGTCCAAAATGAAAGCGGCCTTTAAAAAAGACGGTGTGGGAACCGCCGGAAACGCCTCGATCATCAGCGACGGGGCAGCGGCCGTTGTGGTCATGTCCCGCGAAAAGGCAGTCGCGCTGGGCTGCGAGGTTCTGGCGACCATCGGGGCTCAGGCATCGTATGGCATCGACATGAAATATGTGCTGGTCGCACCTATTTGGGCCATCCCCAAGTGCCTGAAGAAAGAAGGCCTGTCCAAAGACGCCATCGATCTGTATGAAGTCAATGAAGCCTTCAGCGGTTCGACCGTGGCCGCGCTTCGGGAACTCGGCCTGGACCCCCAAAAAGTCAATGTCAACGGCGGCAGCGTGGCCCTTGGCCATCCCATCGGCGCCAGCGGGTGCCGGCTGCTGGTTACCCTGCTTCACGAGATGATCAAAGCGGATAAAAAAACCGGCCTGGTTTCCCTTTGCCTGGGCGGCGGCGAAGCGGTTGCCATGATCGTAAAACGATAATCATGATCCCTTCCTCCTTTGAAAAAAAGGAGGGGGGGGTACAAATAAACGGAGGAACTATTTATGGATATTAAAACATACGGCGTCATCGGCGCCGGCCAGATGGGAAACGGCATTGCACAGGTGGCTGCCATGAGCGGTCTTAAAGTCATCATGAACGACATCAAAGCGGAATTCGTTCAGAACGGCCTCAACACGATCACCAAAAACCTGGCCCGAAGCGTTGAAAAAGGGAAAATGACGGCTGCGGAAAAAGATGCGGTCCTGGCCCGGATTTCCGCAAGCACCGCGCTTCAGGACATGGCATCCGCCGACTTTGTGGTGGAGGCTGCAACCGAGAATGAATCCTTAAAATTTCAGATCTTCAAACAGCTCGATGAGATTTGCCCGGCCCATGCGATCCTGGCGACCAACACCTCCTCCATTCCCATCGGCAGAATTGCCGCACAGACCAAGAGAGCGGATAAAGTTATCGGCATGCATTTCATGAACCCGGTGCCGGTAATGAAGCTGGTTGAAATCATTCGGGGTCTCGCCACTTCGGATGAAACCTTTCAGGCGACCTGGGATCTTTCGATAAAATTCGGCAAAACGCCGGCCCTGGCCAACGACTATCCGGGCTTTATCGCCAACCGAATTTTGCTGCCCATGATCAATGAGGCTGTTTTCTGCCTTTATCACGGCGTTGGCACCCGCGAGGACATCGACACCGTGATGAAGCTAGGAATGAATCACCCCATGGGGCCCCTGGCGCTTGCCGATCTCATCGGTCTGGATACCTGTCTGGCCATCATGGAAACCCTCTACAACGGGTTCAAGGATTCCAAGTATCGCCCCTGCCCCCTGCTCCGCAAATATGTCGAAGCCGGATGGCTGGGCAGAAAAACCGGACGGGGATTTTTTGAGTATTAATAACAGGAGTCAGATGACGGATTCCGTTTTTTTTCTGATTCCTGACTTCTGACTCCTCAAATTAGGAGGCCTTATGCCGAAAAAAGCAACGGATTCAACCGCCACCATCATCGGACAAAAAATCAAGAAAGTTCGGACGGATAAGAATATCACGCTGGACAACATCGCCAATGAGACCGGTTTTTCCATCGATCAGCTGAAGAAAATCGAGTCGGGCAAAGTCACCCCGCCGGTCGGGGCCCTGCTTCAGATTTCCCGGGCACTAAAAATCGATTCCGGAATCCTGCTCAAGGAAGAGCCGTCCAGCCTCAAGGATCGGATCAAGGCCTATACCAAGCGAACCGATCACTATGCTTACACGACCCTGACTCCGGGGGCTGAAAACAAGCATTTGAAGGCATTCCGGGTGACCATCGACGCGTTTCAGGAGCATCTTGGCGTTGGGTACCACCACGAGGGTGAAGAATTCGTCTATGTGCTGTCCGGAAAAATCGAAATCATGGTCGGCGAACACGTCAACAAGCTGGAAACCGGGGATACCCTGCACTTTAACTCCGGAATTCAGCACAACCTGCGCAATTGCGGTGAAACCCCTGCCGAGCTGATCGTGGTGGTGTACAGTCCCTGATGCAACAGGTTGAAAAGGTTGAGAGGAAGGATAAATGTCATACAAACTGACCGATGAACAACTCATGATTCAGGCCATGGTTCGGGAATTTTCCCGGAAAGTCGTGGCCCCGGAAGCCGCGGAGCGCGATCAGAACAAGGAATTTCCGTCCCAGATTTTAAAAAAAATGGGCGAACTGGGGTTCATGGGCATGATGATTCCCCCGGAATACGGTGGTGAGGGCGCGGATACCATCAGCTATGTGCTGGCGCTTTCGGAAATCGCCTATTCCTGCGCCTCGACCGCGGTGGTCATGTCCGTGCATAACTCGATCGTCTGCGAGAGCATTTACCATTTCGGCTCGGAGGATCAAAAACAGCGATACCTCAAACCCCTGGCGGCCGGAAAAATCATCGGCGCCTTTGCCCTGACCGAACCTCATGCCGGCTCCGACCCCGTGGCGCAGACCACCACGGCGGTTCGCGACGGGGACAGCTACGTCATCAACGGGGTCAAGCGGTTCATTTCCACGGGTAAAAACGCCGGAATGGTGATTGTCACCGCCAAAACCGACGAGACCCTGCGTCACAAGGGAATCAGCGCATTCATTGTTCCCCGGAAAACCCAGGGCCTGATTGTCGGAAGAACCGAGGATAAAATGGGGCTCCGCGCCTCGGATACCACGGATCTGATCTTTGAAGACTGCCGGGTACCAGCGGAAAACTTGCTGGGCCAGGAAGGCGACGGTTTTAAAATCGTCATGAAGGGACTGGACAGCGGGCGCATCGGCATTGCGGCCCAGTCCATCGGCGTCGCACAGGCGGCCCTGGATGCGGCCGTCAAGTATGCCAAGGAAAGGGATCAGTTCGGCCAGAAAATCTGCAAATTCCAGGGACTTCGCTGGATCATCGCCGACATGGCCACGGAAATTGAAGCGGCCCGACAGCTCATGCTTTCTGCGGCATCCATGAAGGACCGAGGGGAAAAATATACGGCCCAGGCATCCATGGCCAAACTTTTTGCCTCCGAGATGGTCAACCGGATCACCGGCAAGGCCCTTCAAATTCATGGCGGGTACGGGTTTATCAAGGAGTATCCGGTGGAACGCTTTTTCCGGGACGCACGGGTTTTTACGATCTACGAGGGCACGTCAGAGATCCAGCGCATCGTGATCTCGGATCATGTCCTGAAGGATAAGCGGCTACCCTGAGATAAATATTCCCGCAAAGAGGCAGATTTGAGCGAGCGAAAAATCCGGACCGTGGCCGAACCGGTGATGGATTTCCTTGAATTTTTATCACGGGTTCACCCCCATCTAATTTTCGGCCGGAAGGCCACCCAAAGACAGCAGTCCATCTATCTGTTTGTCATGGTGGCAATCCGGGAAAATCTTTAAAACTGGCAGCCAAACATCATCCGTGGCTGCCGGCACCCCACTGGATATCCGCCGGGTGAACCGGTTTGGATTGTTATTTGAGTGTTATTGCGACAAACAGGCTGTTCTGTTCCCTTTCGATCAGAAGCAGCAGCGTCTGCCCTGCTTTTGCCTTATCAATTTTCTGCATGAAATCCGTGACATTCTTGACCGGTTTCCGGTCGATCTCCTGAATGACATCGCCTGTCCGGATCCGGGCTTCGGCCGCCGCGCTCCCGGGCTCAACGCCCGTGACCACAACGCCGATATTTTTCTTGAGTCCGAGTTCTCCGGCAATCTGTGGCGTCAGATTCTGTACGGAAACCCCGAGCGTTTTATGGGAAGCATCGCCAGCCGCAGCGGTTGCGCTCTCCTCTTCCATTTCCCCTACTTTCGCCTGGAGGTCAACCGTTTTGCCGTTCCGCATCACTCGAACCGCTACGGTTTCCCCAACCGGCGTCGCGGCGACATTCCGCGATAGATCCTTGGAGCCCGTTACC
>CAIVVZ010000586.1 GCA_903909505.1 uncultured Desulfobacteraceae bacterium | reverse complement strand
TCCGCCAGGCGGAGACGGTTTATAATCGCCTCCCTTTCCGGCAATTCCGCAATGCTTTTCTCCGCAATTCTTCCCAGATAGCGAACAGGATGTCCAATTTGCGGTGCCCCGGCAGCAGGTCCTTTGGCGCAAACCGGAGCCGGGTCATCGAATACATAGCGGAAATCATAGACCGGCACCACGGGGAAGGAACACGGAGCATCCGGATAGCGCAGAAGGTTAAAATCACTTCCCATAATGCCGCGAGACAGGTGAACCAGGGCAAAGTCTTTCGGGCTGTTTTGGCATGCATTTTTTGCCATAAAAAGCGGCGCGATCTCGCCGGATAAACCGGCCAGATAATGCTCGACCATCACCACATCGGGCTTGAAAAAATCATGGGCTTCCCGAATGATGGTTTGGCGGAATTTCAGGACTTCATCAACCGGCATGCTCTGGAGATATCGGGGTTTGAGGGGACAGCCGGTTTCTTCAACCGCTTTTTTGACGCCGGGCAGTTTGACGACTTCTATGCCTTGCCGCATGAGAACATGCGGGACGGATGTTCCGGACAGAACCATGAAGTCGATATCCGGGCGCCATTTGCGGATCCCGGTGATGACGGCCAGGGTTCTGAAAACATGACCCAGGCCAATGGAATTGTGGGTGTAAAAGAGGACCCGGCGGATTCGGTTTGCGATCATTACGTCGTTGCCTTGAAAGACGGTTGGTGATATTCAAGTTTATGGAGAACATCCGAACATGTCAAACGGATATCCGGATTTTCCGGCCACTCGCGGCGACTCATGGAGACTTTGCCGACATCCCATGAAACAATTTTTTGAGAAAACATTCAAGATTTATGATCAGGAAATGGGGAAGTGCCTTTGGCTCGTCTTGATCTTTTTCAGTCTTTTTTTGACCATGGCCATTTTTCGCACTTATGTGGATACCACATTTCTCAAGCGTTATGGCGCCAGTGCAATTCCGGAGATGCTGCTCATCAATGGGGGGGTAACCATCCTGGTCTTCGGCGGGTTGAACCGTCTGAGTCAAAGGTTTTCCGATGACATCCTCCTGAGCGGTTTTCTGGCCGTGTGCGCGCTTCTGGTGCTGCTGCTCTTTTTTGCGGTCGAGGCCGGAAAAACCATGGCCTATCCGGTTTTGTTCCAGATACTGAATCTGCAGGATTCCGTTTTTCTGGTCTATCTATGGAATATGGCTTGCGATCTGTTTGATGCCCGGCAAGGCAAACGCATTTTTCCCCTCATTATGGCCAGTCAGGTTCTAGGAACCGCGATCGGCAGTTTCTCCGTCGTGCCGTTGACCCGGCTCAGCGGGTATGAATTTCTCCTGATCATCACTGCCGCCGCTTATTTTTTAATTGCCATCGGTGTGATCTGGTCTGCCCGAAAGGTGATGGGTCCTGCTCCGTTCAAAAAAACAGCAGCTCGGGAATTGCGAAAAAATCCAGCGGAGATCCTGCGGATTGTCCGGGAGTATCCGATTGTTCGCTATCTTGTCGTCACTGGCCTGGTACCCAATATCCTCTTGCCGATTTTTACCTATCAATTCAGTGTGATTTCCCAAAACAGCTTTGCTTCCGAGGATGGGCTACTGACCTTCCTCAGTGTTTTCAGGGGCAGCACCACCCTGGTCAGCTTTCTGCTGCTTTTTGTCATGGGCCGGATATACACCCGCATGGGGGTGCCAAACGCATCCCTGATGCAGCCTTTTAATTTTGCGCTCATTTTTTTGGCATTCATCCCATTTTTCAATATTTTCGTTGCGGCGTACGGCCAGTTTTCAACCATATTCATTCAACGGGCCATTGCCGGTCCGGTGAACAAGGTGCTTTTCAATGTCGTTCCAGATGGTGTGGCAGCCTGGAGCCGAGTCTTTGTGCGGGGGACGGTTATCAAGGCCGCCGTTATCGCAGGGGCCCTGACCATCCTGCTCCTGAAGCCCGTGGTCAGCGCCCATGGCCTGTCGATTGTTGCCGTGGCAATAGCCTGCTATCTGATTTACGAGACATTGCTTTTCAAGAAAAAGTATACCCAGGGGTTGAAGCAGGCCTTGATGGATGAGTCAATCGATTTGGATCGGATGGCTTCGGAGTTCTCGCTGAATCCGGATGTGACGTCCATGGTATTAATGTCCGGCAGCCTGTCACCTTCCCGCGATGATGTTGAAATCGGGCATTTTCCGCTTCCGCATTTAACTGCTGAAACCGCTCTTGAAAATCTTGGGCATGCGGACAAAAATGTTCGGGCCGGTGCCGCGGCCTATTTTGTGGAGAATCCCGATCCGCGTGCCATCCATCGCCTGATGAACTGTTTGGATGATTTGGAATGGGTCCGGGAAACCGCCATAGAGGCCCTTGCCGGTTATGGGGAAGCGGCTCAACCTTTTCTGGAATCTGAATTGATGGACAGCCCTTCAAGGATTCAGCTTGGCATCCTCAAGGTCATGAAGTGCTCCGGCCTGCAAGACTTCGAACTTTTGCCTTTTATTACCCAACAGTCCGCGGAAGCCTATCACTACCTGGTGGCCATTTCCGCCCTTTCCAATGGCGTGAAACTACACAGCGTCGATATGCTCATCCAGCATCTTCAGGAAAAAAACGAGGAAATTCTGGGCATGATTTTTTACGCCCTTTGGGTTGCCGATCCGGATATGCGGTTCATGTATCGATCCTTGCGCACCCAGAAGGCATCTACATCGGTGGAGATGTTTGAAGCTTCCATCGATCGGGAAATGGCGAAATACCTGGTGCCGCTCATTGACGACATTCCCTTGGCGGAGAAAATCGGATGCGGCCGAAAGGTGCTGCCCATCATTAAGACCGATGCCGCTTCCCGGATTCTTCCCAGGTTGGCCGGAAGCCGTGATCCCATCACCCGGATGCTTGCCGCCTACGTCATTGGAGAATATATGCCGCAGATGCGATATTATTCCGCAATGGAACGGCTCCAGGAGGATCAAGATCCGGGTGTGAACCAGGCAGCCGGCTATGCCTTGAAACGCTGTATGAAAGGAGATGCGAAAATGCCTGAAGCGATTTATGACATCAGCGCGATTAAGAAAGAAGCCCTTTTTGAAGGCGTCGGCATCCGGGGGTACAAGGCGATCGCTTCCATCGCAATCCAGAAGTTCTATAAAGCGGGAGATATTCTGATCCGGGAAGGTGAAGATGTCCTGTCCCTGTATCTCCTGCTGGATGGGCAGGCCAGTGTGTTCGACGATTACGGCGCTTCCGGGCAGCATCTGAAAACAACCCTGAGCCATGGCGACACGCTTGGGGAGATCTGCCTGCTTAGCTGCCTTCCGGCAACGGAGACATGTGTCGTGGTCTCGGACTTTCTGGAGGCCCTGATGTTTACCCGGCAGGCCTTTTACGAAATCATGAGTCTTTATCCGCAGATCAGCATCAACCTTTGCAGGCAGTTCGCCGTAAGGCTGAGTCGCTCAGGTTGTTAAACAGGTGTTCATAGACTTCGACCCTGCGTTCCCAAGAATGATGTGTGGACATGAACGCCATGGCCGCGTTTCTTGTCTCCGGAGCCGGCGGATTTTCAAGAAGGGTTATTGTACTGGCGATCAAATCCTCCATATCGTCAAAGCGAAAAATCTTTCCAAGTCCCGTTTGCTGAATCAGATCGTTGTTCAGAACAGGCGCTTCGGACAAAACAGGCAAGCCGCCTCTCAGATAATTGCATATTTTGGACAAATCATTATCAAAGGCATGGGGGCCCGTTGCCAGGGCCAATCCCATGTCCGCATGATAAATATAATCCCAGATATCCTCTTCAAGGACTTCCCCATGCTGAACGATGGATGGATGGAGGTTGCCTCCTTCTCCCGCGCCATACCAATGGGCTTTATTCAAGCCAACGACATGAATCCGCGCCTCATTCAGACGGGCGGCCAGGGTGTTCAGCATCGAAATCATGCGGGGGGCTGCAAGGCTTCCTAAAAAAAGGATTGTTCGCTTTTTTTCATCAAATGGATTTTTCCGGGGTTGTGGGATTTGCATGGGGCAACCTGTGGGGACCAGGACGACCGGAAGGGACTGGCCATGGAAACGCTGCCATCGTCTTTGATTTTCCACGTTATTCAGAACCAGAACTGATGCGCGTTCGCTGATTCGCTCTTGACATCGGATGAGCCTTTCCCGCCATTTTTCATCCCGTTCGGGAAGCCGGCTATCCACAACCCGAACAATCCTGGAGACGATCGGACCCTCATAATCCTGAATCAGTTCAATGGAAAAATGGTAACAAGTTTTGATGATGTCATAATGCCCATTCATGATGTGATGGAGCGGCCGAACCGGAATTGATCCCCCCATGACTCCCTCGTGATTGACAGGGGCCAGCACTTCCGTTTCAATGCCTTTTCGGATTAACCCGCTTGCGATGGCTCTCAATCGGATGATATCGATGCTCGATGGCGGTGCGAATGGATTTTTATGAAAAACCATGCCGACTTTCAATAATTGGATCCTTTTAGATCTTTGCTTTTAGCCATCGCCAGGGGAAAAGCATGGATACGGTCTGCTGGTATTGCCGGTAGTTGTCGCCGAACTCGCGCACCAATTTCCGATCTTCCAGAATAGATCCAACAATAAAATAGATGCTGATGACCGTGTTGATCAGGATCGTCGATACGCTTTGATTCTCCACCCATACAATCATCATGCCGCCCAGGTACCAGGGATGACGGATGATCCGGTGGATGCCCGACACAACGAAGGAGTCGCATTCGCAAAGGGAACCGTCCGCTCGTCCCGCCCTGATTTGGGCGATCCCGCTAAACTGCGCCCAACTGTAATGCCTGCCTCCGACAACAAACAGATAGATGGAGACCGCAAACAGGAGAACCCGAATAATCGCCAGGGGACCTTCCCAACAGAAGACGGATGCTTCACGAATCATGCGGGAATAGTAGATAAGGGGAATCAGCGTCGCGACAGACACCCCATTGTAAAAAAGGCGGTAGAATCGGAATCCGTCCTCCAGCTTCCTTTTCATGTATTCCGTCACGGTGATGGAGATCAGGGTGCTGTGGAAGGTGCACCAGAGGATCCAACCCAAGACGACATAAAAATACTTAACCGGCATTTCCATTACTTTTCTTTCCTGTCAAAGGGACCTGGCGCCCTTGCGTACCCATCCGGCCCCCCAGTCGATATCCGGATCAGCAGCATCGATCCGGCGTTTCATGGGTCTATGGATGCAATCGGAGCTATTCAAGGCGATATTTTCCGATGCGGGCATTGTGCAGACTCCCGAGATAAAGATAGCCGTCATGCTCCCGCACGCCGGTGATCTCCTTGAGGTGCTCGCCGGTGGGGTCCTGCAGGTCTTCGGATGATTTCGCCGCTTTCATTTAGGGCCAGCACAATGCCATAGGGTTTAGGTTTGGGCCACATGAATTTCGGAAGCCGGGATACAATCTTTTTTAACAGCGGGTTTGGATGGATATCATCCATTATGTCGTTTCTTACGGTGAAGAGCGCCAGCCAGAACGTGCCCTTGCGGTTGGATGTGATGTTGTCGGGGAAACCCGGGAAGGTTGTCCATGAAAATGTCGGCGGTCCCGGCCTTTGGACCCTTGAGCCAGTAACGCCGGATTCGATACCGGTATGTTTCGTTGACCAGAACAAAATCCTCGTTTCGGGAAAGGACCACACCGTTTGAAAAATACAGATCCCGCAGTAATACAACAGTGGTTCGGGAGAGAGGGTCATAGCGCAGAAACCGGCCGTTGGGCCGGGATTCCAGAAAGCGATTGCAGAAACGATTGTCACCGAAATGACGACATATTTTTCCATCGGCCTTTTTCTCCTTTCTATTTGCATCTATATCTTTTTAGGACGGGTTCTGTGTTTGGGTTGTTACCGTCTGCCGTAAGGGCACGCATACAAACACAAACGGCTGAAACATCAGGGCAGTTTCCCAGCGTCATATCGATGGCCAATGAAATGCGAAATGGCAAGCGCGGCACCACCACATACCTGTATGAACGGATTCCCAGCGATATCAAAGACACCATAAAAATGCAAGCGGTGTATCTACCCATATCCGTCATCAACACGTTCTGGTCTATCGTTGTCGCGACACCCGAGGATGAGGCTCTGGCAATGATGAAGGACTTCAAGAACAAGTGGATGCTGATTGTCGCTGTGATGACATTTGGCTGGTTTTCCCTTACCTACTTTCTTCTCGGGGCCTGGGCCGTCATCCGCGAAGAAAAGAAACGGAAAACGGCAGAAGCGGCACTAAAACAAAGTGAGGAAAAATACCGGGAACTGGTTGAAAACGTCAATAGCATCATCTTTAGAAGGGACGCTGCGGGAGGTACCACTTTTATCAATAAATTTGCCCAAAAATTCTTTGATTATGATGAAACGGAAATATTGGGCAGAAATGTTGTGAGGACCATTGTTCCTGAAATAGAATCGACCGGGCGTGATTTAAAATGGATCATCGAGGATATCGGGCGCAATCCTGATCGGTATATTAACAACATCAACGAAAACATGCGCCGCAATGGCGATAGGGTCTGGATCGCCTGGACCAATAAGCCGGTTTATGACGATAACCATCAGGTCAAGGAGATTCTCTGTATCGGAAATGATTTTACGGAACGCAGGCAGGCGGAAAAAGAGGTGATGGATTGGAAACATCGATTTGAATCCGTTGCTGCCGCATCCGGTCAGATCGTGTATGATTACGATGTTGTCAAAAGGAAGGTTACCTGGAGCGGCAGCATCGAACAAGTGCTCGGATATCATCCGTTTGAAATGGGCGAAGGATATTCCGAGTGGGAAAATCTGATAGATCCGTGTGACCGTGAAGTGGTGCTACGGCTGCAGGATATTTCCAGGAAAAACGGTACGCCCTTTCGTGCAGAGTATGGTTTCAGACACAAAGACGGCTACTATGTCCAGATTCTTGACCGGGGTTTTGTTTTGCCCGATTCAACGGGCAGATTTGAGCGAATGATCGGTATGATGCAGGACATCACTGCGAGCAAGCGAAGCGAGGAGGAACGGCAGAGGCTGGAGGAACGGCTGATCCGTGCTGAGAAGGGAGGCATTGGGGACACTGGCCGGAGGCGTTGATCACGATCTTAACAATGTTCTTGGGGTTCTGGTTGGCTATTCGGAGCTGCTGATCGAAATGATTCCTGAAACCAGTCCGCTTAAAAGATATGCTGAAAACATCCTGAAGTCCGGTGTCAGAGGGGCTGCGATCGTTCAGGACTTGTTGACACTGGCCAGAAGGGGGGTGGCTGTTTCAGAGGTAGTCAATCTGAACCGGATTGCCTCTGACTATTTCAAGACGCCGGAGTTTGAGAATCTCAAGAACTGTCATCCCTATGTGACTTTCACTATCGACCTTGAAAAGGATCTGCTGAATATCAAGGGATCATCGGTCCATCTGGGAAAGATGTTGATGAATCTGGTGTCCAATGCGGCTGAGGCCATTTCCGAGAGGGGTGAAGTGACGATTCGAACGGAAAACAAATATCTCGACAGCCCCATTCAAGGTTACGATGAAATTCAGGAAGGGGGATTATGTCGTCCTGGCGGTGTCAGACAATGGAGGGGGCATTTCGGCCAAAGACATCGGGAAAATATTTGAACCCTTTTACACGAAAAAAGTGATGGGAAAAAGCGGAACGGGACTGGGATTGGCCGTTGTCTGGGGTACCGTTAAGGATCACGACGGATACATTGATGTCAAGAGCCAGGAGCAGAACGGAACCGTTTTTTTCCTCTATTTCCCTGTCACGCGAGATGAAGTTGCCCAAGAGCGGAAATCCGTATCACCAGAGGCCTTCATGGGCAGGGGGGAATCGATTTTGGTGGTGGATGACGTGAAAGAGCAGCGGGAACTGGCCATGCTGCTGCT
>CAIVVZ010000585.1 GCA_903909505.1 uncultured Desulfobacteraceae bacterium | reverse complement strand
TTATGGTAGGTGTTAAAAAGTGAATGGATGCTTGAAAGTATCTGGACCAGAAAAGATGATCAAGCAGTATCTGACACAAAGGCATCGCCACTATATAGCCACTGCGAAAATCTCAAGCCGTTATCTCGGTCACTTTCCAGGCGGTTTCAATTTGTAATATCCGATTAATGCCTTTTCGATCGTTTTCCCGGTATCTCCTTCAGCCTGTACCCAGTCAACGAGCCATTGTGGCAGCCGGTAGCTCGGTCGAATCTGGACCCTCTTCAGATGTTCAGGGGCTGGTATCCGGCCCCGCTTGGAGGGTTTCAGCTCTTCCAGCATCTGTTTCTTTTCTATTGGTGGCGATACTCCGACTTTCCCCGGACTCCGATCAATAAACAGGGAATTGATTGCAATGAAGAAATTTCCGGCGCCATCTGGAATCATCAATTCCTTTTCCTGATCGGTCGAGTTGCCGGGATAGAACTGCCGGGTTAAAAAATATTCTCCGGACTGCGCCAAATCAAGAATAGCCTTGTCAAAACTGGACTTACTCATCTCTGGTAGGCGTTTCCGTAAATCAGCCAATAAAACGGGTACTCCCGGATTTGCCTTTGAAACAACCGATATTGCATGTATTAATTTTCTGTTCATGGTAGTGTCTTTTTTATGTAATTTGGAGAATACAATCCCATGATCGCCAGGATACGGGAACCGATGGTCAACGTCACCATAGGTTATTTCATCTGGGATACCGGAAGGGAATGCACGGCAGAAATTTATACGGTCGCCTTCAATGCCTTTCGATTCGTTAAAAATATCAGTCCCCAGGTAGTGTTTACAGACCGGTGAAAACTCCAAACCCTACGGCTTAAAGGGTCGTAATTGTCTACACGAGTGATCAAATCGAGAGCGGTAAATATTGGTTCAGTGGACTGCACTCACTCAGCATTAGATTGCAACCTATGTATTTTTATCATAAAATCACCATATCAGCAAGGGTGAGGAAATTGTTTCAAATGCTGCCGCGCCGGTTAACTCCCTTTGTTATATGGCAAAAGATAAATGAAGCGAAAATGTACGAAAAAAATTAAAGGAGAACGTCATGGAAACACAAATCACTCAGGATGATCTCGTAAAAATCGAAGCAGGCATTCGAGATAAATACATCAAGGTTGCCGACAACCCGGAAGGATTGTTCAAATATCCAACCGGCCGGTCGGGTATTGAGGCTCAGAAATATGATCCGGAACTGGTTGGTGTGCTGCCAGCAGAAGTCATTTCATCATATTGCGGTGTGGGTAATCCTTTTTCTTTAGGGCCGATAAATAAAGGGGATGTAGTTTTAGATATCGGTTGTGGGGCTGGAGTGGACACAATCCTTGCGGCAATGATGGCGGGTCCAACCGGAAAAGCGGTCGGTATTGATATCGTTCCGGAGATGTTGCAACGGGCAAAATCAAACATGGAGATGACTGGGCTAAAAAATGCCAGCTTTGAAAGTACCTCTGGAGAGGTTCTGCCTTTTTCGGACAATGAATTTGATGTGGTGATCTCAAACGGCGTAATTAATTTGATTCCTGATAAAGCTGCCTTATTGAAGGAGGTATCAAGAGTTTTAAAGCCCGGAGGCCGCTTGATGTTGGCTGATCAGGTCGCTATCGGCAGTGTTCAAAAAGACATGAAAACCCGACTTGCTAATTGGTTCCAGTGAGAGGGGGGTGCGATACCGGGAATGGAATTCCTGGCTTTATTGGAAAAAGCCGGTTTTGAGAAATCGGAGCTTGTTGGAAAAACCGGGTTTAACAGTTCTCCCAAAACAGAAGGTGTTTTACTGCGTGCAGTAAAACCAGAATCCTCAATAAATGTGCAGAAATTTACAGAGAAGATTATTCCGATTGAGAAAAAGGAGCATGTCATGGAGAGAAAAACGTCGCCCTCGATAGAAGCGGTAATAGATAAAGCTTACGCACTGGGGTGTGAGAAGGCTAAAATTATAGATACCAGCACCGTCATTGTGGGAAAATGGGTTCGCTGGAAGTGTCTTTATGGTTGCCCTTTTTACAACAAGGACGGATATCATCCGCCATTTGCTCCGAGTGTTGATGAAACAAGAGAGGTCATCCGTGAATACACTAAAGCGATATTATTGAATGGACCTAAAGGAAAAGCCCTGACGGATATTGCTGTTCGACTTGAAGGAGAGGCTTATCAAATGGGGTTTTATAAAGCATTTGCGCTTACAGCTCTGCCATCGGGTTCCGAAGGAGAATCTGATCCGGGTGGAACCTGACCCTCCGGAGAAGACGGAGTTCCGTGTGAACTTCAAAAACCTGAGAAGGCAAAAAATAGTATCAGACCGATGATGGAAGCCTGTGGTATTGATGTCTATAGAACGGCCAGAAATAATGGTTTTGAAATTGATACTCAAAAAGGAACGTACGGACGATGGAATTATTTTGCTTTGGTTTTAATCGAGTAATTGAAAGCCGGAAAGGCCATATAACCAGGAGTTATGGTAGCAAAAATCCGGGGCAGACAATGCTTCTCGCATTAGGAATAGGTGTATGACCGGGGTATCTTTTGGATGCAAGCTCTCGCCGCTCGGGTACCACCATTCGCTTTGCCCGACCATTGGTAAACGCGCTTTCCGACATGGCTATGGAATTTCTCCATTAAACCGTCATTGCAACAAGTGAGTACGATGTTTAAGTTGGTCGCATGGTCCGCAACATCTAAACAAGGCCAATACGATACCGATGAGGTGGATGCTGACTGGCTGGCCAAGCCGCGTCAGTGGTCGATTGATAAGATCCTGCATTTTATTCTGTTTATCGGGCCGATCAGCTCGATCTTCGATTACGTGACGTTCTTCATAATGCTGTATGTTTTCGACTGCTGGCACAATCCGGCCCTGTTCCACACCGGCTGGTTCATGGAGTCGCTCTTCACCCAGACGTTAATCATTCACGTCATTCGCACCAACAAGATCCCGTTCATACAAACGGTGTCATTTTCGCAGCGTTGCCCACCACCTGGCGGACATCACCCAGACATCATCGCTTTTTAGGATTTTTTGTGGCGCAATCGCATCCTCCTGCTTTCTTTTCTGAAGCGATTTTTTCCATGATTACGGATCGGCCGTTTTCCACATAATCGTTAATAATCTGACTTTTCGTATAGTTAAAACAATAGCAGACCAACTCGTCATCTTGGAATTCATTATCATAAAAGCAAGTAACAGACATTCAGGTATTGCTCCTCGGTTAAGGGTATAAATTATTTTGCTGTCAAATTCACCCTCAGCTTCAACTCTTTCCCTGCCTTAAAAAATGGCAGCTTCTTCGTTTTGATTGTCACCTCTTCTCCGGTTTTCGGATTCCTGCCGATATAGCTCTTGTACTTCTTGACAGAAAAACTGCACAGGCCCCGGATCTCCACCCGGTCTCCACGGGCAAGGGCATCTGCCATGTTATCAACAAATAGGTCAACGTACGAAAAAGAAATGGTATACACTCTGCAACATCCTGAAGATGTGACTAAAAAAGTCAGCAAAGCCAGTAAAGATCCGGTACTCTCAATGCTTTGGTTGGAAATATTGTCGATCTTTTATGCAGGGCTCTTTCATCCCCAACTCTATGCCGGTTATCCTGACGCTTTCGGCCCGACCCCGAACCGTCACCGCCGAAGCTACTTCCCGCCCGGCCTTTCAGAATCCGGCGCGATCACCTGTCCCTTTTTGCTCTTGCGGATAATGTCCGTGACCATCCGCCGGGCCTCGTCCATAGTGAGGGCGCCTTTGGAACTCGGCATGAGCAACCCGAAGAACTTTCCATTCAGGATGGTCTTCACCATCTCATCGTCCCGCGTGCCGCGCAGCCAGTCTGGATCGGTGAAGTCCTGGCCACGAAGTTTCTCGCCCTCCGCGCTAACGGCTGAGCCGTCCGGCCCGTGACACCTGGCGCAGTTCTGCTGGTAGAAGCCCTTTAGATCCTTGCCCACGGGCTCCTGTGCCAAGACTGGTGCCATGGAAACAGCAAGAAGAAGTGCAGACAACGATACGATGCTCCTTGCTCGCCTGCTCGTCCTTGAGGATTCAATGCCAGTCTCGTTAGGTTGTTTCATGCCGCGTCGATCAATTGGTCGTTGCATCTTTCCTCCCTCCTTCTCGCTTTTCCATCGGTCATTTTACGTTCTTCAGTCAACAAGTATTTCTATAGTTTCTGGATATATTTCCAACATGTGAACGCTTTCAGGATGTACCTGCGATATCAGATTTTCTATTCTGATCTATTTGCAAAAATTACAGAGACTGTCAGACCAAATCGAAATTTTCCAAGAAACCAAAAAAATCAAATGAGGGAATTTTACCATTATTACAAACCTGTTCGTTAAGTCAATGACATTGAAGACACCCGGCTTCATGCTTTCTTCATGTTGGTCTGTTATCTTGATGTGAAAAGGCGCTGGAAAGGCGTTGGTCGTCTTCCCGGATTGAGCGCCGAAGTCATTTCAAAACAGGAGGTATCATCATGAACAAGAAATGGATCTTAATT
>CAIVVZ010000584.1 GCA_903909505.1 uncultured Desulfobacteraceae bacterium | reverse complement strand
GTGCTCATAAAAGCGCTTGAGGACGGTCTTAAAATATATGCCACCGATTATGAAACCGGATTTATCGGCTTTTATCCGGTTGAAGTGGAATCAGAAGGAGCAATTGCCATCAATGCCAGAAAATTATATGAGATTGTCAGGGATTTTCCAACGGAAGACATTCTTGTCAATGAAGTAGAAAATTTTTGGATTGAAATTGGTAATTACAATGTTCAATATCATCTTGTGGGAATGAATCCCGCTTCTTTTCCAGAGGTACCGGAAATAGAAAATATTCCTTTTATTGAGGTGGAATCGCGGTGTTTCAAAAAAATGATTGATAAAACCTCCATGATGACGGCGTCTGTCGAAGACAAACGTCCTCATGTACTGGGGGTTTGTTTGGAAACGATTCAAAAGGAAGAAGAAAGCTGGATACGAATCATTTCAACAGACGGAAACCGTCTGGCCAAAGTGGATTACCCCTGTATCAATGAATCTGCCTTAACCCTTGATCGAACGGTCCTGGTTCAGAAAAAAGGGTTTAACGAGCTCTCTAAAATTATTGTTCCACAGGGGAACCTGTCCATTGGCACAATGGACAATAAGCTGTTTATTAAACAGCAGCAGGAAACCGTCAGTATTCAACTTTTGAATGGCACTTTTCCCGATGTCAGCGATATTCTTTTCATCAAGGAAGCCAGGCAGATCATTCTTAACAAGCTGCTGTTCATGATGATGCTCAAACGCATGTCCATTTTTTCGACCGAGGATTACAAAGGGGTCATCTTTAATTTTAACGACGACAAAATGATTATTACTTCAACCAATCCGGAACTCGGGGAATCAAAGGAAGAAATGTTTATTGTATATCCGGACAGTCCCATTGAAGTAGCCTTTAATCCCAGATATTTTGTCGAATCTCTTTCCGTGATTGAAGAGGAGCAGGTCGTAATAAGTATTGTCGATGATCAAACTCCCTGTTTAATAGAGGGAGAAAAAGATAAGAGCTATATTTGTGTGATCATGCCCATGAAAATATAGAATAAAAAATATAGAAAACAATTAAAGGTTGGCTTTTGTAGCGACCTTATGTTTATGGATGTTTTAAGGGTAAAAAAGAAGAAAATGGAAAATCAGACATATACCGCAGATAATATAAAAATACTGGAAGGGCTTGAGGCTGTTCGCAAAAGACCTTCCATGTATATCGGAAATGTGGATGTTGAAGGGCTTCATCATCTGGTCTACGAGGTTGTGGATAACAGCATCGATGAAGCCATGGCCGGATATTGCGACGATATCAAGGTCATCATTCACACGGATAACAGCGTCAGTGTTGAAGATAACGGAAGAGGTATTCCGGTCGGAATTCATAAAAAGGAAAATGTTCCGGCTGTCGAAGTCGTCATGACAAAACTTCATGCCGGCGGAAAATTTGATGACAGTTCCTATAAGGTTTCCGGAGGGCTTCATGGCGTTGGTATTTCTGTTGTCAATGCCTTGTCTGTTTTCATTGAACTGGAAATTTATTCTGAGGGTAAAATTTATTATCAGACTTATGCAAGGGGAAAAAAGACCAGCGAACTTCAAATACGGGGAACAACGGACAAACGGGGAACCAAGGTTCACTTTACCGCGGACCCGGAAATATTTGCCATTACCACGTATGATTTTGATATTCTGCTGCGCCGCCTTAGAGAACTGGCTTTTTTGAATAAGGGCATCAAAATTTCCATTGAGGACGAACGCTCGGATGTCAAAAAGGAATTGCAGTACAAAGGCGGGCTGATTTCGTTTGTGGAATATCTGAATCGCCGTAATACACCACTTCACCCGCCTATTTTTGTTGAAGGCATTAAAAATGAAGTCAGTATAGAAGTCGCTATTCAGTACAACGATACCTATAATGAAAAACTATTTTCATTTGCAAACAATATCAATACGATCGAAGGCGGAACCCATCTGATCGGATTCAAGGCGGCTCTGACCCGGACCCTGAATCAATATGCAACCAGCGGCAGCCTGCCCAAAAATCTTCAGGCCAAAATCAGTGGAGATGATGTTCGGGAAGGTCTGACCGCTATTGTCAGCGTCCGGATCAAATCTCCCCAATTCGAAGGTCAGACCAAGACCAAGCTTGGAAACAGCGAGGTCAAGGGGCTGGTTGAATCATTGGTTAATGAAAAGCTGAACATGTTTCTGGAAGAAAATCCGTCGGTCGGCAAAAGAATTATTGAAAAGGCCGTTGAAGCTTCCAGGGCCAGAGAGGCTGCCCGACGGGCCCGCGATCTTGCCCGTAGCAAGGGATCTTTGCTGGATTCGACGCTGCCGGGAAAATTGGCCGAATGTCAGAATTCTGATCCACAGCAAAGGGAACTTTTTCTGGTGGAAGGAGATTCAGCCGGTGGTTCCGCCAAGCAGGGAAGAGACCGAAAATTTCAGGCTATTCTCCCCCTTAAGGGTAAAATTCTGAACGTGGAAAAAGCCAGATTCGACAGGATCATTAAAAGCGAAGAAATCAAGAATATCATTACGGTGCTGGGAACCGGTGTTGGCGAAGAGGACTACAACGCGGATCAGATCCGGTACCATAAAGTCATTATCATGACAGATGCGGATGTGGATGGATCTCACATCCGAACCCTGCTGCTGACTTTTTTTTACCGCCAGATGCGCGAAATCATCGAAAAGGGATATCTTTACATTGCCCAGCCGCCGCTATTCAGGGTTGGAAAAGGCAATCAGGCCCTTTATCTGAAAGATGAACGGTCTTTTGATGAGTATATACTGAAACGGGTCTGTCATCAAAAAGCGGTTAAAACCAGTCTCAGCGATGATCTGGTCACGGAACATGAGCTATTGATGTGGGTCAGCGATCTTTCCGAATATTTTTTACTGATGAACAAGTTCATGATTCAGGGGTATCCGTCCGAGCTGATGACATGCCTGATCCAAGCCGGCGTTGCGAATAAGGATTTTATCAAGGATCTTCAGCAGATGACCGCGCTGAGAGAGGCGATCATTCAGGCTGGCTTTGATGTTACCGAACCTTTGTGGAACGAAGAAAAATATTTATATGAAATGACCGTATCCAGTCCGGAAGCAGACCAGTTGAAACGGCTGCTGACCGAAAGAACCGAAAAGGATTTCAAGCCCGTAAAAATCGGCAGAGGTCTTGTTTTTTCAAAGGATTTTCAGACAAGTCTACTCATCGGCGGTCGGCTTTCACCCTATGAAGCGCCGCCGTTTCAGATTCTTGAAATAGGCAAGGAAAAAGAAGCCCTTGTTGCGGAAAACACTTATCAGCTTCTTAAAATGTTGATTGAAGAAGGCAAAAAAGGGCTTGGGGTCCAGCGCTATAAAGGCCTTGGAGAAATGAATCCCGATCAGCTCTGGGAAACCACGATGAATCCTGAAAAGCGGATTCTGCTTCAGGTAAAAATAGAGGATACGGTCGAGACCGATGAAATTTTCACCGTATTGATGGGAGAAGAAGTCGAGCCCCGCAGGGAATTTATTCAGAGCAATGCCCTGCAGGTAACCACTCTGGATATCTAAATCAAGACTATGAATATCACGACCATTCAGGCAAGAGATATTCCGGACGCATGGTTTCAGTGCGTCTATGAGATTATTGACAAGGGGCACCGCTATCAGATTGACAGGGGAAGTTTTCAGGGCCAGGAACGGCTTGAATTTGATTATATCACGGTTCAAATAAAGTATCCGGGAACCCGGCCCCTGATCCCCGATATTCCGGAGGCACTGTGTATTCCGAACCCGGTTGCGGACGGCTATATTGAAAGCTATCTGCCGTATC
>CAIVVZ010000583.1 GCA_903909505.1 uncultured Desulfobacteraceae bacterium | reverse complement strand
GCCGTTGCGTGAGTGTAATCTTTGACGGCAAGGCCGAAGTGGCCGGGCGCCGTCTCTTCCGGGGATTCGACCACATATTCACCTGGGCCGAGCAGTTTGATGACGGATAGAGAGAGATCGGGAAAACGAATCGGGTCGGCTGTTTTCCGCGCAGCCAGAAAAGTCGCCAGAGCCTTCGAATCCGGCTCTGGCGGGAGCTTTGAATTGTACTGGGCCGCGATTTCAACGATCCTGTCCCAGCGCCTGGGTGAACGAACCATGCGCCTCAGGGAAGGGACTTTTTTCTCGTGCAAAAAACGTGCGATCGCGCCGTTGGCCGCAATCATAAAGTCCTCGATAAGCTCTTTGGCCCGGTTCTTCTCATCCACCCGCAGATCCAGGATTTCATCTTCGACAATGATCGGTCGAACTTCCAGCGTCTGGAGGTCCAAGGCGCCATGCTCATGCCGCAAGTCTTTCAATTGCTGCGCCACCCGGTCCTGGATACGCAGATTCTCCGCAAGCCCCGGTACGGCCGCAGCAGCCCCCGGGATGGGCCCCTGGCCTTCCAGCCAGGCCGCCACGTTATTGTAGGCCAGCTTGGCATGGTTCCGGACCCAGGCTCGATAGATATCCGCGCTTTGCATCTTTCCTGCGTCGCTGATCACCGCCTCGATGACAATGGCCGATCGGTCTTCATGATAATTCAGCGAGGTGAGATCCGTGGAGAGTTTCTCCGGAAGCATGGGAAAGATCTTGCCGGCCGTGTAGACCGAAGTCGTGTTCTGCCGGGCATGTTCATCAATAGCCGAGCTTTTCTTTACGATGGCGTCCACGTCGGCGACAGCTATAAAAATCTTTACCGTCTTATCCGGCAGGCTTTCCGCCACCGTCAGTTGATCCAGGTCCAAGGAATCATCGTTATCAATCGATGCCCAGAGCAGGTGCCGCAGGTCCTTCCAGGGAGATTCCGCCCCCCATTCGACATGCGCAATCTTTTCCAGCTCGTTCAGGGCAGCCGCTGAAAAATCGACCAGAAACCCGCGTTCCGTCATCACCCGGCCCGCGATGCGCTTCAGGATACCTTTTCCCCTTTCATTCATGTTAGTTGACATAGGCTAATGGTATCCCTTTCTATTTTTTAATGTAAGTCCCCATCATCACCTGCATGGCCTTCACAATATCGTCGATCGCCTCGTGGACGCCCTCGGCGCCGGAACCGATTTCCGATGTTTCTTTCTTATCGATCCTGCCCTGAACTTCGGATTTGATCTTTTTCAAGTTATGCGCGTGAACTTCAAACTGGAGGCGATGCTCTTCCTTCATGTCTTTGACGGCATCAGAATTAATCTGTTTAACAAGTGCATCGGCCTCGGCCAGTAATTGCTCGATATTTTTGGATTCAAAGTTTTTTTTCATGATGTTTCCTTTCTACAATTTTTTCTGAAGGAATCGACTGCTTCGATTCCTTCAGAATCTGAAACCGTAAAAATTTGAATTTTCAATGGTTCGCACAAGAGGCTTTTTATTCCGAGCAAGACGCTGAATCTCTCGGACCGCACATGTTGGTCCAGATGTTGGCGGGTTTCCCATGTCGAAATCAGGTTGAAAAGATTATTGTCTTCGATATCATGGGAGATACCATAGCTCAAACATCCTTTCTCCTTTCCTGGCGGCTCAATCATTGAGAGAAGCGTTTGCAAAACCTCTTTCTGCTTTTCCGGAAGCACGTTCATGATTATTACGAGTATGATCATCATTTGAAGAGATCCTTTTCTCTTTGCCAGCCCCGAAGGTTCTTTGACAAAGCTTCCCCTTCAGTCTATCTGGCTGATCTGTTCTCAGCTATTTTTTTTCCCCGCGACCAGCAGCACAATGCCGCCCACGAGCGCAATCGCGCCGACGATCGGCGGCAACGGAAGCGTATTGCTTTTCTCCGTTGTCACTTTCAGTGGACCGATATCCACGACAT
>CAIVVZ010000582.1 GCA_903909505.1 uncultured Desulfobacteraceae bacterium | reverse complement strand
TGGTACCCGCGAACCCCTCGACCCCGTTCGCTTTATCGGTAACCGCTCCTCCGGCAAAATGGGCTACTCCATGGCATCGGCCGCGCGCGACCGGGGTGCCATGGTCAGGCTGATTTCGACCGTTGACCTGCCCGAGACCGCAGGAATGGACGTGTTAAGGGTACAGACTGCCGCCGAGATGCTGGCCGCCGTCAAAAATGCCCTTAAAGGTGCTGACGCTCTGATTATGGCCGCCGCTGTGGCGGATTTCAGGCCCTCGACTGTAGCCGGCCAGAAGATTAAAAAAGGGACTGCGAGCCTTGATTTAAAGCTCGAGCCAACCACCGATATCCTGGCCGAAGTTCGCGGCAAATTCGTTCGCATCGGCTTTGCCGCCGAGACCTCTGAACTTATCGACAACGCAGAGAAGAAACTGGATGCCAAGAATCTGGACCTTATCGTCGCCAATGACGTGACAGCCCCCGGCTCCGGCTTCGGCGCCGATACCAATAAGGTGACCCTGATATTCAAAGACGGCCACATGGAAGATCTGCCGCTCATGACCAAGCGCGAGGTTGCGGACGCCATTCTGGATAAGGCCGTCCCCCTCTTCCCCTCATCCCACCGGGGTGACTGATGCCCCCAACGATTGAAATCACCCTACATCCCGTCTATCTGAAGAACGACTACATCTACATCCCGGCGAACCTGAGATCATTCTTCCCGCCCGGGAAACCTGTTTCCCTCACGCCAGTCACCGTAGAATCAGGCGGCGTTTCCTTTACCGCCGAACTCCAGTTCAACAGCAAGGGTTATATCTGAATCAACAAACTCCGCAAGTTCTTTGCGGCTCATCCTGAACTCAAACCCGGCGACAAGCTGGAGATCACTCAAATCGAACGTGGTGCCCGGTATACGTTACGCCCATTGTCTTCCTAAACGTGTAGGGGCGCAGCATGCTGCGCCCGCCTCGTCGGTTGTCTTCCTGACCGTCGTGGAGAATCTCCAACTTGGTCTTTGTCTTCCTGAACGCAGTGAAGGATCTCAAACCCGCCCTCAATAATATATCACCGATCTACGGCCTAAACGCCTCGCCCGCCGCATAGGTATCAAAGAATTCCTGGAACTTTTCGATCTTACCGCCCTCAATCGTAACCAGGTGGACCCAATCGGACTCATAAACTTTCTGTGTCGCTCGTGCCCGGATCTTCATATACCCCACCACCGCCACTGAATTCCCCTGCGCGATGAACTGCCGCGGCTCGAGGCTCAGAATCTCTTCGGCTTGGTTGCCGATCTGCACCCACTTTAGGAAACCCGCCAAACCTTGCCAACTGCCCGCCGCCGGGTTGTATGGGTTATTGGGCTCCCTCCATTCCACGTCCGGGCTGAGCATCGCTAGAATCGCCGGGATATCCCGCCTGCCAAAGGCGCTATATAGGCTTTGAACCAGCTGTTTATTTGTAACCGGGTTATCGTCCGCGTTCATCGACTCACCTCAAATTTCTCATCCGGAAATAGAAACCACAAGATTATAAGTCTGCCTCCAAACGTGTTCAATATCCTTCCCGCCAGTTTTTCACTGGTCTTTCGTCCATATTCACCTAACCCTGCCCTAATTTGTCTTTGCGAGACTTGCCTTGAATGGCAAGTCGGTGGCAATCGTCCAAGAATAGTACACCGATGAATGGTGCGAGGCACCCCTCGCAGTTGCCCGCCTCGTTATCCCGCCCAAGAAACTGATAACTGAAAACTGATAATCATCTCATGGTATATCTCCTCTCCCGCTGACGGCGGGAGACGGTAGGGTGAGGGCAAGTAAATCTCCCCTTTGGAAGAGAACCAGTATAGAACAACCGCAGTCGTGGCAATCATCCCCGAACAGTAAACCAATGTTTCGGCCTTCACGTAGTCGGGATGAGTGTCCTGAAGGGGCGACCGGCGGTCGCCCTCCCGGTCGTTCCAAACCATTAGTCGAACGCCGAAAAATGGCAACTTACCAGATTTCGGCATAGTATGTAATCAAATGAAACACTCCAAAAAATGGACGACCATCGGATATTCGCTCATGGCTGCCTCAAGCCTCATTACCACCCCTTTGTTGTTGCTGGTCGTTTTCCCATTCGCGCTGCTCTTTTTCGCGTTTAGCGTATTGCTCTTTGTTATCGCCCTAAGAAGTCCCGATGAAGGAAGCGGGTTCGCCATGGGGCTTTCCGCGATCGTTTTTGGGATTTTGCTGTTTATCGCTGTCTTTCCCTACGATCTCGATCGTATATTCAAATGGTTATTGGTAGGCTTATCTGCAATGTATTTTTTGGGCAGCCTTGCGGTCTATACTTCTGCTAACAAAAGACGGACTACGTAGGTTGTCCCCACCAGTGTGAAAAAACATGCCTCGCTCAGACGGTGTTTAACAGTTGACAGCTTAACCGCTCAAAGCTGCCCAGCTACGAATTTGTCGTAAATATATTCCACCAAAAACGACAAGAGTCACTTGACAACCGGAACTGGCGTGCTATAATATCTGGCGTGGACATTAGCACAAGTGTACAATCAACCCCGGACAGGTGGACGGGACATATTGTTTCAGCAGGATCGGATGACTGCCCCGATGAAACAATTCGTTCAGCACGATGCAATCAGGCAATTGTTTCGACGGCCCTAAACCTATTTTCCCGGAAAATGAACGTAAAATCCTAGTCGTTTTGGGGAAAAAATATCAAAAATGAAAAAACAAAAAACAATTCAAATCTCCACAGGCGGCTGACCCTGGAATTTGGCGTTTGAATATTAGTATTTGTATGGCTTGTATTGAGCGCAGCGAATGTATCGAGGTCGTTCTTCCCCACGCGACTTGCCCCGGGCATCGTCGAGGGAGGCGAATGGTCCACGCGCAATCCGAAACGCGCAACCCGCAACACCGAACGCCATCTTGGGGGATTCGTTTCTGAAAACAAATCCCGCGTTCAACCTGAAGCTGATTCCACCTGATTCGTTTCAGATAAAAGCACCTTAAAAATTGCAAAAACAATTCGGCAAAAACACGCCCTTCCTTTTCATTCCCTCTCTGCAAAGGAACACCCTTTCCATTTTATTCCCTCTCCCTTTGGGAGAGGGTTTCAGGGTGAGGGCGACGGAGAGGGTTAGGGTGAGGTCAAGC
>CAIVVZ010000581.1 GCA_903909505.1 uncultured Desulfobacteraceae bacterium | reverse complement strand
GGAGATCCTTCCCCCGACACCCGGATTGTGATCCGTGGTCGGGGTCAGGAATACGGACATAATTGGGTATTTGTAAGTTAAACGGAACATAAAAGATGTTATCTGCTGGTCTCAACCCTCTAGCGCAATATTTTGATGAGTTAATAAGCGGGGAAACACTTCGTTCGGCATCTCGAAGTTTAATGCTTTTCGAGGTCGGCCATTGAGCCGATCTTGGACTTGTTGAATCTCCCGTCGGGTGATTGTACGGAAGTCTGTACCTTTAGGAAAGTATTGTCGCAGAAGTCCGTTTGTATTTTCATTTGTTCCTCTCTGCCACGGACTGTACGGATCAGCGAAGAAGACCTTTATCTTTGTCTCCTTGGTAAACAATTCATGTTCCGCCATCTCTAACCCTCGATCGTAAGTCAGGGTGCGCTTAAGGTGACGCGGGAGTTTCTTCATGGCTTTGGCAAACTCTTGTCGAACCGTCAGGGCATCGTGAGCCTCCAGCGGAACCAAGAGCAAATATCTGGTCGTCCGCTCCACCAGCGTTCCAACGGCACTGTTTGAAGCCTTGCTACCCATCACCAGATCACCCTCCCAGTGGCCGGGGATGATCCGCTCCGTCACTTCCGCGGGCCGGTCAGTAATGGAAATAGCATTGGTAATACGGCCTCGTTTGTCATGGGAGTGTTTTCGATTCTGACGTAGCTTTCGCTCCTGCCGGAGACAGGTAATCAGCTCCTTTCGCAGACTTCCTCGGGGCAGACAATAGATGTAGGTATAGATACTTTCGTGGGAAATACGCATGGTCATATCTTGAGGGTAATCTTTCACCAACCGGCTGGCAATCTCTTGCGGAGACCATTGCTGGCGGAGGTTGGTGAGAACATATGTTTGGAGAGCTGGATCACTATCCAGCTTCTTTTGTTGTTTTAAGCGATGGCGGGTTTGGATAGCTTGTTCGTGAGCTCGCAGGGCGCGATAACAGCGTCGCAATGAACAGTTCTTCTTCACCTCTCGAGAAACAGTGCTGACGTCACGATTGATGATGGCGGCAATGCGGGTGAATGTCCAGCCGGCAGACAGGCCACGGCTGATTGTTTCCCGTTCATGGTCTTGAAGCCTAGTATATGGTTTGGTCATAAAGGATACCGTAGAATCCTTTCTGTGTTTGCGCTAGTGGTTTGAACTGGCCGATACAAAGGCACTGTATCAATCTTGGTTGGTCTTAAGATGGTTTTGTCCTTTGCCCATCGAACGATTATCATGTGTGATATGCGTGTACACATCATAAACGAGTTCGTTGCCGATATTGTGCTAGTTTAGCTACCCATCGTTATGGTTCCAGGCGATGGCATTGTCGTGCTTGCCATCACACTTTCCGTCAGCGAAAGAAACATCATCAGCGCGATCGACTGTGGGTAAACAGTTATCTCCTTGATGGATCTTCGTTTCGAAGATTAGGACAACGATGGCGCGTCGGTCACATGACGGCCTGGCGACGGATTCAGCGCAGTCTGACGTTACCGCTACCAACCGGTGAGATTGTGATTATTCCTTCACTGACAGATGTGAGCGTTATCATGCTCGATGCCAAACGTTTCCGTCTGCACCGAAAAATATGGACATTCTATCTGGCGCTCGATGGTGTGAGCGGAAAACCCCTCGCCTGGACACTGCTACCTCGTCACGAACTTCGATTAGGATATGATTTTATTCTCAAGCACCTAAAGTCACAATACCCGCATATTCAGGCGGTCGTCAGTGATTGGCACATCGGTATCATATCCTCCGTAGCAGGGCATCTCCCGCAGGCAATTCACCAACGATGCGCTTTCCATGTCCTACAAGAAGTATCACGAAAGCTGGGCGGGCGCTGGTGGCACGTTACCGGTTATGGACGGCAACACTGGACTATCTTTCGACGAATCGCATTGGGTTTCCCCACAGAACAGGCAGCTCGATTATACTTGGGACGGATGATCCGAGCCTACCCGCAGTATACGGTTGCCTTCCGAATTCTACGAGACAGCCTATCTGATATCTATCAGTTTAGCTGTCGCCCCAAACTGGATATTCCCCGGACTTCAAACCGCATTGAAAACTTCATGGGCTATCTAGAGCAACGATTTAAGGTTATGCGGGGCATAAAAACACCGCTGACTCTGTTCCAATACATTAATCAGCTGATCATTATGAAAAACAAAGTACCAACCAATAAGTGATACAGTGCCTTTAAAATTGATCGAGCATGAACAGCGTTAGGCCGATGACCGCCACAAATCCACTGATCAACCAGAATCTCATGACAATTTTTGATTCACTCCAACCTTTAGCTTCCAGATGATGATGGAGCGGGGCGGATAAAAACACTTTCCGATGCCTAAATTTCTTAGAAATGATTTGAATAATGACCGATCCCGATTCGATGACAAAAGGAAAGGCAATAATGGGTAATAAAAATACGGCGTTAGTCAACATCGCGATTACACCCAAGGTCACGCCCAGACTCATCGCTCCGGTATCACCCATAATAAATCTGGCCGGGGGAATGTTAAACCATAAGAAAGTAGCTAACGACCCGATGATAACGGCGATTAATCCGGCTAATTCAAATTTTTGTTGGGCCACGGCGATGACGGCAAAAGTCGCAAAATTTATCAACAATAATCCACCGGCTAAACCGTCTAAACCGTCGGT
>CAIVVZ010000580.1 GCA_903909505.1 uncultured Desulfobacteraceae bacterium | reverse complement strand
CAGGGTCCCCTCGGACCGATCTTCGATAATGACGTTCATGGCTTCAAGCTGTTTTCGGATATCATCGGCTTTTTGCCATTCTTTGGCTTTTCTGGCAGCGGTTCGATCCGCGATCATTTGTTCAATCCAGGCAGGATCGACTGCGGTTTTCTGAAGTCCCATCGACATGCGGTCAGCCGCATATTGCTCCGGCGTTTCGCCGAACACTCCCAGAATCCGGCCGATTTTCTGCAAGTCCGACCAGGCGGTCAGAAGGGTTTGCTGAAGGTTCGCAGAAAAGGTTTTATCCGATTCGTCCAGCAGGTGGTTCAAGTTCCGGACAGATTCAAACACCAGTCCGATCCCTTTAGCCGTATTCAGATCGTCATCCATTGCCTCGCAGAAACGTTCCCAGAGATCCCCGGACTGAGACAAAGCCGGGTTCTTTTCAAGACGATCCTCAAGCCTTGCCAGAAGCGTATAGACCTTGTCGAGCGCCGTACTGGACTCATCCATGATTTTGTCGTTAAAATCAATGGGGCTGCGATAATGACTCGAAAGCAGAAAGAGTCGAATGACTTCCGGATGATAGGACTTCAGGACATCCTTGATCAGCAGGAAATTCCCCAGAGACTTGGACATCTTTTCATGGTTGATATTCACAAAACCATTATGTACCCAATATTTGACGAACGTCTTGCCAAAGGCCGCTTCGGACTGGGCGACCTCGTTTTCATGATGGGGAAAGGTCAGGTCCATTCCGCCGCCATGGATATCGATGGTTTCGCCCAGAAGGGCGGAGCTCATGGCCGAGCATTCGATGTGCCAGCCCGGCCGGCCTTTTCCCCAGGGACTGTCCCATTCGGGTTCTCCGGGCTTTGAAGCTTTCCATAATGCAAAATCAAAGGGGTTTCGTTTCCGGATATCCACATCCACCCGCGCGCCGGCCTCCATATCATCAAGTTTTCTCCCGGAGAGCTTTCCATAGCCGGAAAAACTCTCCACTGCAAAATACACATCTCCCTCCAGCGGATAGGCATGGCCCTTGTCGATCAGAATCTGGACAATGCGGATGATATCATCGATATATTCGGTTGCCCGCGGCTCATAAGTGGCGCGCTCGACTTTCAGGGCGTCCATGTCCACATAGAATTCCTGAATGAATTTTTCAGCCACATCCCTACAGGACATCCCGGTCTGATTGGCTTTGGCGATGATCTTGTCATCCACATCGGTAAAATTCCGGACATAAACGACATCAAACCCCCTGGCCCTGAGATACCGGACCAGAACATCAAAAACTACCACGGACCGGGCATGACCGATATGGCTGGCATCGTATACCGTCGGACCACAGACATACATTTTCACCTTGTTGGGTTCGACAGTCTCAAAGATTTCTTTTTTCCTGCTCAGGGTGTTATACAGATAGATTGTCATGACAGTGTTTCCTGTTTTTCGTCTCTCTGGTTAATCATGGCCACGCACATGGCCGCAATCCCCTCGCCGTTACCGATGGCCCCCAGTCCTTCTGTTGTGGTGGCCTTGACATTGACGCAATCGGCCGCCAGATGAAGCATCCCGGCGATATTCTCTTGCATGGCCTTTCTGAACGGGGACAGTTTCGGAGCCTGGGCCAGAATCGTAACATCCACATTCACCACCGAAAACCCCCCGGATTCCAGCAATTGAGCTGTTTTATCCAGAAGGACCATGCTGGATATACCCCGATAGGCCATATCCGTATCCGGAAAATGGATTCCGATATCTCCAAGCGCCGCCGCCCCCAGCAAGGCATCGCAGAGCGCATGAATCAGCACATCCGCATCCGAATGGCCGAGAAGTCCTTTTTCAAAGGGAATATCAACCCCCCCCAGAATCAGTTTGCGGCCGGAAACCAGCCGGTGAATATCATATCCTATGCCGGAGCGCATCTAAAAACATCTCCTCTGATTATTTGTATCAAAGCCCTCATAACCAGGCTCAAAGCCGGGTATCTTTTTTACCAACAGCCGTTTAATTTCATAATAATTTGTCATTACCACAAAAGACAGCAGCGGTAAAGCCAGGTCATCCAAAAGAATATCGCAATCAACATCTCCTTATGCCCTGCCTGACAATTTTATTATCGGCCTCCGCAGGCCTTTAGCGGTAAATGCTGCAAACAGATTGACAAACTATCTGATATCAAATATATTAGGAAAAACTATCAATAAGATCAAAGTCAAGTCGCCATGAAACCAATATCCATATTCATCATACTCGTCTATATTCTCCTTCCGGTCGTGTGCTTTGCGCATCCGATCGAGTTGCATGTAGAAGCATCTTCTGACGTTTTTGATATCTTCACCTCGGAACATCCTGATAAGCAGGATATGGATAATTGCGAATCCGCTTGCTGTTGTGCGGAATATACCCCGTCCGACTACCGGAACATTAATACTTTCACAGCAATGAGACTGCCCGGGCAATCACCCTACGTTGAACCTCCACAGGTTTTCTTCCCAATATTTGTTCCTCCACAAAATATTTCCTGATTTGAATTCCTTTGTATTGCTTTAGAGCGTGATTCACTGCGTTCAAGAGACACGCATCATCACAAATACATATTTGACAGCTTGCAAACACTAAGATTTGGCGGCTTATTGTTGTCATCGCCAGCTTTACGGTGTTTGCCGTATGAATTGGCCATGATTGCACTTGCCCGATCCTGTGAAATTGTGGTCCCCGTTGGCCTCAGAATTTCTTGCCGACGGGTTTTTCCGGGCCATTTGTAGCCGCTACACGGCAAATGAGTGTATTGAACGCTATCGGAATACCTGGAATAATTCCAGGAACTACACGACAAATAAAACTCAAGGAGAAAATTTACCATGAAATGCCCAATCTGCAATTCCATTGATCTTATTATCGCGGAACGACAAGGTGTTGAAATCGACTATTGCCCCCAATGCCGCGGCATCTGGCTTGACCGGGGTGAAATAGACAAGATCATCGAGAGGTCTTATGCTCCAACAGCCACGAGGAGTCAACCGGAGCAGAATAATTTTTCTACAGGCCATCGATCTCCGTCACATGAAACCCGTCATCATGATGGTCACGATAACGTCCATAATGGTCAACGCCATAAAAAATCGTGGGTATCCGAACTGTTTGACTAATAACCTTGAACTCAACTGGCAATCAAAATGAACGAACAATAAGCACAAACAAAATATCTCTCATTCATTAAACAGCAAGATAATTTACCCCAAAAGAGGGGTCAAAAGGCGATGTTTATAGCTTAGCTATACTGTGAAAATGCCCTGGGAGCTCAGGCGTTTTCCTGCCACTGCGGCTGGAAGCTTGCGCGCCAGGGGTATTCTCAAACTTGGGGGCGGCCAATTTGCGTACTTGTTTAACCAGCAAGACCCTTGTTGGAACTTATATGGAGCGGAACAGGAAAATAAATGGATCGAAAGCCTGATATTTATGGACTCATCGGACTGACCTCCCGTGAAGCTGAAAGGATTCTTGGAGAAGAAGGTCCCAACGAACTTCCATCATCCAAACAGCGGGGGAACCTGCGCATAGCGCTCGACGTCATACGCGAACCGATGTTCCTGCTGCTGGCGGCCTGCGGTGCAATCTATTTGATGGTTGGGGACATACAGGAAGCGTTGATGCTTCTGGGCTTTGTCTTT
>CAIVVZ010000579.1 GCA_903909505.1 uncultured Desulfobacteraceae bacterium | reverse complement strand
TTGACCCGCGCAGATCTGCGGGCACACCAAATTCATATCGTGAAATGTCGGCGCCATAGGCGGGAATTCGATTGTCTGATTCAATAAATACAGGACGCCAATGCGGCGCCGGATACTCGGGTTGGAAATGACTCTGCCCCCGTCCATAAGGATAGGACTCGTTATGTTGATATTCTCTGCATATGGACCTTGAGCAACCTGAATGGTATCTCCATCAATTAGAAACAACCCCATAGTTTGAAACAAAAAAGTAGACCTTCCCATCGATAGAAAGAGCCGGGCTGTATGCCAAATCCACCCATATATGCGTTATTCCATCCGGAAGTAGAACATCTGGAATATGGATTTTAAAATCGGCGGATAGTGTTGATGCTGCGCATGAAAAAGAAGGATTGTTTATGGCACCATAATTTGTCAATTTAAAAGGAATTAGCTCCGGATACGTCGGATTGGGCTCATAAACCAAATCCGCCCAAATCGATTGGGAACCCGACACTGGATTGACATAGGAAATATAGGGTATGTGGAGCAACAAATTTCCATTTAAAGTTGCTGTACATGCTGTTGACGTTGGCTTGGGTGTCCGGTCGAATCTGAAAACCCCGCCTCCGAACGTACCAGCATATAGCACACTTGCATTGATTGCGAGATCTTCTACCGCTCGGACCGTTAATCCGGACATCTTCCAATCAGGGAAAGCTGCCCAGGTCGCTCCCTTATCCAGCGACCGATAGACACCGGAATTGAAATCACCTGCAAAAACAGTATTCGGGTTGACAGGATCTACGACTACCGAAGTAATAAATGGGTTTGGGGAACTAAAGCCGGTGTTTAGAGGTCCTGTCCAATTTATCCCGCCATTGGTACTCATCCAGATTCCACCATATACCTCACCGGCAATAATATACCCCGGTTGCAGTGGATTGATTGCAATAGCTTCAATAACTTTGCTGCCAAGACTCTCAATCCTTATCCAACTTACGGCACCATTTTTGGTAATATATACTCCATTGGATGTTGCAGCATACACGATATCCGCATTAGTCGGATCGACAACCAGTCGTCTTACATTCGTGCCGTCCAGAGCGGAAGGCATCGGGGCGAATGACATGCCTCCATCTTGGGATTTGTATATCACAGTCCCAAGTGGCGAAATACTCCCGATTGGTGAAGAAGAAATACAAGTTTTCCAGGTTCGCGATATACCTGCATACACCAAGTTCGGGCTGGAAGGAGCAAATGCCAGCCCGCGAAATCCTTGGAGCTTGTTTGGATCAAATGTATTGACATCAGGATGCTTGAGCACTTTACTGAAAGTATTTCCGCCGTCATTACTAATCAGGATTTCGCCTGTACCTTCAGGAGAGATTAACAATACCTTTGAGTTTGTCGGTTTGGTGGCAATGGAATTCCATAAATTACCCGAAGACTCAGCATCACCTTTGGCAATGCCAACCCAGTCTTCCCCATAATTTGAGCTTGCAAAAGGCCCACTATTCCCTAATGCATAGACAGTTGAAGGGTCGGCGGCAGGAATATGGACCGTTTGGATCATTGCCCCTGAATACCCCTTGCTCCACATTTCCCAGTTCTCTGCTCCGTCAATCGACCGAAAAACTCCTCCACCATAATTGTTGGCATATATGACAAAGGAATTATCCGGATCAACAGTGACATCAATCGGTTGTCCGGCCAAAATACCAGGAGGCCCATATCCTTGGCCGCGTGGTTTAGAAAAGCGGGACCACGTTGTCCCTCCATCCTGGCTTCGATAAAATGCGGAAGGGCCTCCAGCATAGATAGTATCAGGGTTGGAGGGGCTGAAATTCACCGTGGTCGTAAATTCATTCGAAATGACCTTTGTCCATGATGATCCCCCGTTTATTGTTTTAAATACCCCGCAGAAGGCACACTGGCCATTGGCATAAGTTTTTGAACAAGAGCCGTTGCCGGTGGCTGCAAAAAGAATTTGCGGGTTGGTAGGATGCATGCGCAAACAGCACACGTAGAGATCGCTGAGGCCATTATTTATCGGTGTCCAGGTTTGCCCACCGTCAATGCTCTTTAATACACCCAGGCCTCCGGGTGCACCATTAGCGCAGTCAGAGTTAAATGCCTCCCTGTCGAAAATACCTGTGGACAGATAGAGAACATTCGTATTGCCCGGATCAACGATCAGATAACGGGCCAAATTGTCTCCCTGCCAAATAAGCTCCCAGTTAGCTCCGCCGTTCGATGTTTTATAGACTCGCCCCTTGACGCGGCCTTGTTGGGTTGTCGGTATCTCCGCTTGTGCATAGACAATGTTTGAATTTCCCTGCTGAATGGTAAAGCCCCGGAAAGTCATCCCGCTTTCACCACTCAAGGTCATGCCGGTGGATTTTGAAGTCCAGGTTGTTCCGCCATTCGTGCTTTTATAAACCCCGAACAAGGGAGGGCTGTCCGCGTTCGTTCCGGACCAGATGATATCAGGGTTATTCGGGTCCACAGTCAGACAGAATATATTAACGGCATCGCCGGTAGTTCCCGTCCTGAGAGTAATGCCGTCATTTTTCTGAGTCCAGGTCTGACCGCCATTATCACTTCGGAGCACCCCCGCAAAATTATCGGTAACATACATGACACTCTTGTCTTCCGGATGGATACGCACATCGTAGCCAATCCCACCAAGAGGTCCGCCGGTGCTTTTCCAAGGAGTTGCGGAAACAGGTTCATCGCTCACTACCAAAACATCGTCAAAATAGAAAATAGAATTATTACTTCCTATAAATGCAATTGCGCCGTTGAGCAGAGGAGCAGAATCCGTAAAATCAATCTTCAGAAGATCATCAACATACACCTTAATATTTTCGGCGATAGTAACTATCTTAATGGTATACCATTGATTTATGTGTTCCGCACCGGAAGCTCTCGCCAATTGGAGCGGTGGACAGCAAGAAGACGATTTGTTTAGAGACAAACCTCCCATACCGAAGGCAATACCATAGCTGGCGCTTCCCGAATCGCGGTACATAATACTGGTATTAGAATTATTTGTCAAAAACTTGACCCGGGTTGTCAGGCTGTAATTTTTCCAGAGAATACTTCCGGCCCTTGCCACTGAAGGCTGAGAGGATCTCAAGACATAATTACCCTCATCAGATACGACCTGCCATCCATCCATCAGATGCCAGCGATCGGCATTTCCGCTGCTGAAGTCGTCCTGGAATAGGATTGTCTGAGCGAAACTGTTGGTACAGGCAAACAGAAGAAGAAATATTATTAACATCACCTGTGCGGTCTTTACGTAGCATTGTCTGGCCTGATTCAACATGATTACCTCCCGACCGTTAAGCTCTTTCGAGCAAGTTCCAAGTCGTTTATCTCAAAACCCTTGGCATCCATCCAGTTTTTATAGGACTTACGAAAAATCAATCTTGCAACGACCCGAATTGACCCGCGCAGATCTGCGGGCACACCAAAT
>CAIVVZ010000578.1 GCA_903909505.1 uncultured Desulfobacteraceae bacterium | reverse complement strand
GGAAACGATCACGTTCCCCCGCCACATCGTGTTGCCCAGCCAGAAACCGGAAAAAACTTCACTGAATTCAAGGACCACTTCGGGGGAGTCTGTTTCCGCAACAAGGTCCTCCCTCTTTTCCGACTTCTCCGGCATGCCGCCGGTCAGGTCATATTGCCCATCCACCTTGGTGTAAAAGACGTTAAATTCATATACAAACCTTGATATCAATGAATCCACAAGAACAATGGCAATCAAAATACAAAAGACGGCTCCGACTCTGCCGGCCGTCTTTCGAAGAATACATAGATGATCAGGGGTCATGAAGCAACGCTTACTGCTTTGGTCTTAAACCGGCGCAAAAAAAACAGCCCGGTTAATACGGTCGGCAAAAGCAGACTGAAGAAGGTTTTTACGAAAGTTGGCGTAAAAGCCTCCGGCGCCAGGTTGGCAAAATACATCGCAATGCACAATTCAACCAGAAGCAGCACATCCAGGGTGATGACGACGAGCTTCTGTTTAAAGTTCAATTCGTCAAGCACTGGGGCATCTATTTCGGCATCGCTGCTGAACACATTTATCATTTCCCGACTCCTTCAAACAAATTGTTCCGGACGGGATTTGGCCCCGTCCGGTTTGTATTGCATGATGCTATTTCTTGAAAATGTCCGTCTTGCTGATATTCATGAACCGTAACGCCTTTCCCGCTTCTTTAAAGTAAATCCGGACCTCGTCCCCGGAATCCCAGGTATAATCCGGCAGCGCAAAATACTCGGCCGGCACGCTGATCGTAACGAGCAGCTTCTGGCGCGCGGAATAGATGGTGATCTGTTTCTTGTCTTTGTCAACCACCGGGAATTTCTTGGCCTTTTCCGTTGCGTTATCATAGACCAGCGGGTGTTTCCGATCAATATTTTCCTGCTCGTCAACGGGGATATAGTCAATGGTTTTGAAATTCTGGGCGGCCTTGTCAAAGATGACGATCTGCTTTTTCTTGGTGTCCAGTTTCATGCGATAGCCGGCCTTGGGGTCTGCACCCATTTCCTGGGGATCGACGGGCTTCTGATAAGTTACCGGCGGCAGAAAACTGTAATCCGGATTCTTGGCATCGTGCTTCACATCCCGAATGATGGTGATAAGCCCCTTTTCCTTGTCAAATTCGATCGCCCTTCCCTGATCCACCGTGCCAAACTCCGTGCACCCGAAAAGAAATATCGGCAAAAGGATTGCTGTCATCATTGTCCATAATATTTTTCTGATCATATATCGACTCCTTGAATAGTATTTAGATTTGATTTTCTGCAATTCAAGCGTTTGCCTTTTTCGCGGCGATCTCTGCCTTGGCGCCTTTGATGAACGCCATAATGATATACAGTGAAAGAGCGGCAACCAGACCCAGAATCAGCACAGTCGCCGAGTTGTCCATTATTGTGGCAGTATCCGGATACCATTTGCCGATGAATTTCAGAAGAATGGAAAGCGCGCAGCCGATTACAGCGCAACCAAAGGCGATGCGGATACCGTAGCCCTTGATGTACTTGGTGGCCACAGAGCCGATCTGTGCGCCAATCGCCGCACCCATCAGCATGATGATGGCCGCCACCAGTTCGGTTCTTCCTTTGAACGTATATGTGGCCGCACCGTAAAGACCTGATATCATAACCTCAAAAAGGTCGGTTCCCACTGCAACGTGTGTGGGGCAGCCGAGCAAATAGATCAGGGCCGGCATACGGATCAGACCGCCGCCGATTCCCAGAATCCCGGCCAGCCAGCCGGTCAGAAAGCTGACGCCAATCGGCAACCAGGCTGAACAATAGATACCAGCGACTTTCAAATGCACCATGGGCGGGATCTTTAGTTTATGCAGAGTCTTATGCCATTCAATCCCGGTGCTCAGGGCATCGACCTCTTTTCCGGCCTTTACTGCCGCGCGATCCTTATTCATTTTCTTTACCACATCAGCAAAAACCGTCCATGCGATCAAGACCAGCAGCACCAGGTAAATATATCGCACCACTTTCTCCACATTGCCCAGACGCTCCATCCACATGACCATCTGTGCGCCGATCTCAAACCCGGCGACCGTTCCCACGATCATGATACAGCCGAGTTTGTAGTCGACATTGCCGAACTTGCCATGTCTCATGGTGGAAATCAGAGACTTCCCGGCCATGTGAGCGATGTCCGTGCCGATGGCAAACGCCATGGGAAACCCGAGAATATTCAGACCGGGGGTAACCATCCACGCCCCGCCCATGCCAAAGAAACCGCCGATTACGCCAACGCCGACACCGAGAATGATCAGACCCGGCCAGAATATTTTAACGCCTGCTATGGGCATCAATACATATAACCATTCCATGCTATCCCCTCCTTAAACCGTTAAAATGCGAGATCAATGTTCGGCCAGTTCTCTGTGCTCCAGGTCCAGACCCAGGAATTTCATAAAAAAATCGGCAATCGTGCCGAAAACAACACCGATGACCGGAATCAGAATGACGGTGACCACTGTGAAATAGAGATGGCTTTCGTTGTAAAGATTGGCCCACCAGGCCTCAAATGCCGGCAACCCGCGTGTGTCGGCCACAATGACCATAATGTCGATTTTACCCCCTCCGGCAGCCATCGCCAGAGCCGGCAGCAAGAGAATCAAACTGGTTCCGCTTATAACAAGCGATACCATGAACCTGTAAATCTTTTTAAAATGCTTCCTCATGGGTGGTATCCTCCAATAATTGTGAATGTCATGGGTAGAACTTACCGAACGACAAGAACCGAACACGGCGCATAGGTCACGACTTTGCCGGCTACGCTGCCTACCAGAAGTCTTTCCATGCCGGTTTTGCTCTTATGTCCCATTACGATCATATCAATATTATTCTTGCTGGCAAATTTAACGATATTCTCCGCAGCAGAAGACCCTGCCTCGATAACCGTTTTGACGGCAACGCCTGCCTTTTCAGCTTCCAATTTTCCCTTGACTATCGTTTTTTCAGCCATCTGCATCAGCGCTGCACCTGCCTGCTTCAATCCCCCTTCGTCTTCCGGAAAATCCGGATATACGGTCATCAGTATCAATTCGGCTTTTTCTTTCTTGGCCATATCCACTGCTTTGCCCAATGCCTTAAAAGCTTGCTCTGAATTGTCAAATGCCACCAAAATCTTCATGTTTCACCTCCCTTTAAAATGTTTGAGTACAACCTTTCGATTTTCTTCCAATTATTTTTCGAATTGCGCGATTTGTTTTGACTGGGTTAAAAGCAACATCCGTACCACGGCATAAATTTATCATGCAACATTTTACTTTATATTTATAATAGACTTAAAATATATGTTATATTTACATCAACGAATATTGGACCCCGACGATGATAATCTTGAAATTCTAAAATTGCGCTTGTTTTTTGCGTGAGCTTTGTTTAATATCTTGCGCAAGATAGCGATTGATTTCGATACCGGCATGACTGTTTTGCACAAAAAAAGGGGGGAGGCAATGGGATTGATTTTCAGAGAGAATTTCGCCTCAAGAACTTCTCTGCTTTCAGATAAATTAGCCACTTGGAGTATTCGAAAAAAACTGATTACGGCCATCCTGCCCCCCGTGATCTTCATCATTCTGGTCACCGGGTTTGTTTCCAACTGGTTTTCTTCCAGATTCCTGAACATGGCGCTGGAACGCTCCTCCCGGTTACAATGCCTCGCCCAGGGACATGAAATCGAGAGTTTGCTGGAAAGATGCCGAATCGATCTGATCACCCTGTCTCAGTATCCTGCCGGCAAAGATGACTTGAAGAAGTTTCTGGCCATTCATAAACAAACCGGGGGGGATTTCTATCGGGAGCTTGCATATATTGGCGTCGACAGCGCCAGACGATATTTTCTTCTGAATGTCGGGCCGTCTGTCCTGGAGCTTCGTCCGGATCAGCTCTCCGAGATCAAACCCAACCCCCTGGTTATCTTTGAGCACATTCGATCCCTGAGTACCGGCCAGTTTTATCTCTCTGATATGGCAGAAACGTTCTATCCGCTCCCTCTGGATAAAAACGGACACACCCTAACCACGGTTGTAATGCGAATAGCCGTCCCCTGCCTGGGTCCGGAGGGCCAGATCGATGGGTTCCTGATTCTGGGTCTGGATGTCCATCACCTGAGAAACATCCTGTCACTGTTTAATTCCTTCCAGTCGCCCCTCAATGCTTTTCCCCGCACTCCCGAACCCCGCTACGCCTACATCTTCGATCGCCACGGCTGGATGCTGTTTCAATCCGAAAGCCTTGAGGCAAAAAGTGCTGAGCTTTCAACCTCGAAAATTCGGTCCGGTTTAACCGGGACTATCGGCAAGCCGGGTTTTGATACGGCGTTCCGGCCCGATCCGGAACATGAATCATTCTGGAAAATGGTTGTTGATGTTCAGGCCGGAAATCCCGGGGCCATCACCATAGACGAAAAAGGAAATCAGACTCGATCCCAAACTGACAATTATTATCTGGCTTATACGCCCATACGTTTCCAATCCGATGCCCGATCCGGCAAGGAAACGATTCTGGGCCTGGCTTATCTGGACAGGACCCGGCTGACCCTGGCTGCTCAGGTACGTCAATACGACGTATTGTTTGTCCTGACGATTTTGACCGTCATTGTCATCACCGCCGTCATCTATGCGGTCAACCGTAAAATTACCCGGCCCATCCTGGATCTGGCAAAATCGGTTTCCGGAATCGATCCCTTAAAGCCCCTTGAAGAAATCCATGCTCCCGATTTAGATCAGGAAACGACCCTGTTGAAAAACGCGATCAACACCATGATCGCTACGATGGCCAACCAGCTCGAGGAAATCAAGCGTAAGGACAGACACATACAGATCGCGGGCCAACGCGAGAAGATCAGGCTTGATGAGGAAACAATCCCTGCTGCATCCTCCGTTACGGCGTTATTCAATGATCTCGTCGGGTACGGCCCCTTGCTCGAATCGCTGAAATCCGAAATCCTGAAGGCGGCAAGCATCACCGCGGATGTGTTAATCACCGGCGAAACAGGAACCGGAAAGCAATTGACCTCGGAAGCCATTCACCATAACAGTCCGAGGCGAAACGAGCCGTTTATTACCATCAACTGCGGTGCCCTGGATGAGAACCTTCTTCTGGACGCGCTTTTCGGGCATGTCAGCGGTGCTTTTTCCGATGCCAAAACAGATCGAAAGGGTGCTTTCCTTGCCGCCGACAAAGGAACGCTCTTCCTGGATGAAATCGGCAACGCCTCGCCAAAGGTTCAGCAGGCGCTGCTCAGAACGCTTTCGGCGCAAAAAGTCAAGCCACTGGGGTCGGACATCGAACTCGGTATTGACGTGCGGCTGATATCCGCCACAAACGAAGACCTGAAATCCCTGATTGACCGCGGCATTTTCCGGGAAGATCTCTATTATCGCCTGAAAGTCATCTCCATTACCACGCCGCCTCTTCGGGAACACAAGGAGGATATTCCGGCCCTGGTCGATTGTTTCATCAAGGAAGCGTCGAACAGAATGCACAAAGAGGGTATCGGGTTAAGCCGGGGAGCCCTGGATCGCCTTAAAAATTACAATTGGCCGGGCAATGTCCGGGAGCTTAAAAACTGCATTACCCGGGCAGTTGCCATGGTGGAATCGGATGTGATTCAAACCGAGGATATCCGACTCGAAGAGGCTTCCGATGATCTGCCGATTATCATGATGGAGACGCCACCCTCCCCGTCAAGCGCCCATGGCCGCAGCCGTTCACGAGAATCATCCTCTCACGCCGATCTTCCGAACTTGAGCAAGAGACAGCAAAAAGCCTTTCCCGCGATTCTTCAAAATGGCGGAATTACCCGCCAGGAATATCAGCAACTGATCGGAGCGGACCTGCCGACCCGCACGGCTCAATACGATTTGCAAGACCTGGTTAAAAAAGGTTTCTTGATTAAGTCTGGGAATGGTCCTGCAACACGATATTATCCCGCAACTATCGGTTGATTTATGCGCGATAGTATCGCAGCATAGCGCCGAAACAATGGGTAAGTAATCGCATCAGACACTTTTCGCTTTGCTAATTAATTATCTGATATTTTGGTAATTATTATCTTTTATAACGATACGGTTGCGCAACCTGAATGTATGTCAGGATCATTCCCCTTGTACCTGGTTAAATAATTGCATGTCAGCAATACAAAACTTTTAGTAATTCACTCAATTATGATAAGAGGAAAGGGTTCCACCTGAATTATTTCCTCAATCGTTAATTCTTTTTTGATAAAGAGGTCCTATGCTGCTTGGCAAAATCAAATCGTTGTTTCAATCAAAGCGGAAAACAAAACTTTCTCGGGATGACATTCAGGCCATTTTTCGTACCAAGTATGTCAATTTTAAGATTCTGCTGGACTCGAATTCAGAGTTGTTAAAAATCATTTCGGAAATTGAGGAAAAGCTGCGCGGCGAAACCATATTTGGCATGTCTTTTATCCGCTCGCAAACGCTGCGTGCCCTATTTCATGCCGGAAGAATGATCCGCAGCTTTGAAAGCCTCTCCGGCCGACCGACTTCAGCGCTGTCGGCTGTTCTGGATCAGATTCATCAAATCATCCAGCAGGAACAGGAAATTCAACCTGCGCCGAAAATCCCCGAATACATTTTACCGTATGATCGGATCACAAAGGAAATGACAGAGTCCGTCGGAGGCAAAAGCGCCAACCTGGGAGAAATCCTGAACCGTGTTCAACTGCCCATTCCCAGGGGATTTGCGATAACGACAACGGCTTTTGAAGGATTTCTCCAGTCAAAGGGCCTGGTTGAGGAAATTCGAAAAAGAAAAATGGAACTGGATATCATTGCCCCGGAAACCATTGTCAGCGTCAGCGAAAACATTCAGCAACTGCTGACCCAGGCAGATCTTCCGGAAGACATCGAAGCTGCGATTCTGGACGCCTACCATCAGGTATTTGATCCCGTCGGTACGCTACCGGAGTCCGTCCTGGTCGCCTTGCGAAGCAGCGCTATCGGCGAGGACAGCGAGATGTCCTTTGCCGGACAATATCTTTCCGTTCTGAATGTTCCTCAAAATAACATTATTCAGGAATACAAACGCATTATCGCAAGCCTGTTTACCGCAAGAGCCATTTCCTATCGTCAGCACATGGGAATTCCATTTGAAGATGCCGCTATGAGCGTGGCATGTCTGGAGATGGTCCCTGCCAGCGTCAGCGGCATCATGTATAGCAGCCATCCCTTCAACACTCATGAAAATAACATCATCATCCAGGCTGTCTGGGGATTGGGGCCTTATGTGGTGGATGGCATCATCACACCGGATTCATACACGCTTTCAAAGAGTGATCCACCTCAAATTCTGGAAATGAAGATATCCTGCAAATCCGTTAAATTGGTCTCCGGAAAGGAGGGTTATCTTGCAGAGGAGGCTGTCGATGACAACCTCCAGAATCAGCCCTGCCTGACCCACGAACAGGCAGGGCTTCTGGCGTCCCATGCGATCCGGCTTGAAAATCATTTTCAGTGCCCGCAGGATACCGAATGGGCGATAGACAATAAAGGACAAATTCGGATTCTTCAAACCCGGCCATTGAGGAGAAACCAGGTAAATGCTGAAGGAACCTCGACATCTTCCGAACCCTTGCCCGGCTATTCCGTAATTCTGGAAGGCGGGAGTGTCGCCAGCCCGGGCGTGGGCTATGGCCCCGCTTACCATGTTCGCTCAGAAGCCGACCTGATGGCGTTTCCGGATGGCGGGATATTGATTGCTTCCTACTCATATCCCCAGTACGTTCTGGTGATGCAAAAAGCGCAAGCCCTGGTGACCGATTTTGGGAGCATTACGGGACACATGGCATCTCTTGCCAGGGAATTCAAAGTGCCGGCGCTCTTAAACGCCAAAACAGCAACCACAGCCATTGAGCACGGCAAAATGATTACCGTGGACGCCTACTCTGGAAGGGTTTACGAAGGAAAAGTGGATAAACTTCTTGAAATGCGGATTGAAAAAAAATGGTTCATGAAGGATACGCCGGTGTATAATCTGCTGCGAAAACGAGCCGATCTGATTCTCCCGCTCAACCTGATCGATCCGAAGTCTCCCCAGTTTGTACCTGACAACTGTAAAACCATTCATGATATCATGCGGTACATCCATGAAAAATCTTACGGAGAAGTGTTTCAAATCAGCGATATGGCATCGGATCGCGGCAGCATGTCCGTTCGTCTGAAGGCCCCTCTTCCGCTGGATCTGTACATCATCGATCTTGGCAATGGCATGTCAGAGGACGCCTTTCAGTCATCAACCGTTACCGTGGATCAAATCACCTCGGCCCCCTTTAACGCACTGCTCAGGGGAATGCTTCGAAAGGATCTGAAAGCGATGGAACCCCGGCCCATCGAGCTGAAAGGGTTGTTCTCCGTAATGAGCCAGCAAATGCTCGCTCCCCCAAACCGGAGTACCGAACGGTTCGGAGATAAAAGCTACGCTATTATTTCGGATAAATACCTAAACTTCAGCTCTCGGGTGGGATATCATTACAGCATTCTGGACACTTACTGCGGCCAGACGCCAACAAAAAACTATATTAACTTTCAGTTCAAAGGAGGGGCTGCCGATGATGTCCGCAAGAACCGGCGGGTACGGTCCATTGAAAAAATACTGGGGGCGCTGGGTTTTCTGGTCGAATCGCAAGGGGATAGGGTGACGGCAAGATTTGCCAAAGAACAGCCGGCAGTCATTGAAGAAAAACTGGATTATCTTGGCCGTCTGCTGCTTTTTACGCGACAGATGGATATGCTGATGACGACTGAAGCAGCCGTCAACCACTTGGCGGAATGCTTTTTACAGGGAAATTACAGCCTGGAAACCAAACGGAAATCTTGATGCCTACGGTTTACTGTTTACATTTTTTCCTTCCCGTTCCGTTTTCCGCTCGTGAGCCAGGGTGATCCTGTCCATCAATTCCTCGGTGTCACAGGGCTTCAACAGATAATCATTTACGCCAAAGTCCATGATTTCAACGGCAGTATCAAGGAACACATGGCCCGATAAAACAATGACCTCAGCCTGGCATCCCTGTTCCCGCATTTGCCGGAGAACATCCACACCGCTCATTCCCGGCATTTTTATATCCAGAAGCACCACGTCCACGTTCCGGGTTTGTAGAAATTCCAGGGCATCTTCTCCCCGACCGACACCAAAAGCCTGAATGCCTCTGGCCTGAAGCCGTCTTACCAAAACCGATCGAAAGCCATCTTCATCGTCCACAATTAACACGCTGGGCAATTCAGACATGAAATATCCTTTTTGAAACCGTTTTTAGCGGAAATATCTTTAACTTATTCAACGTAAACCTTCTGTCCCGGAAAAATTTTACTCCCAGACGAGAGGTTATTAATGCTTAAAAACCGATCAATCGGCATATTATGACCGGAGGCGATGGAGAAGGCATTTTCGCCTTTCTTAACCATGTACTTTTTCAAGCCGTTTTCGACGGCAGCGGTTTTGGTTGGCTCTGGGATGGTAAGGCTCTGACCAACGGCAATATTGAAGGATGTAAGTTTATTGACCTCCTGAATTTTTTTGGTTGTTACCCCATAGCGGTTGGCAATATTGAAGAGTGAATCACCGCTTTTGACCACATGGGTGACCACACGAACCGGTTCAGGCTTTTTGGTCATTGTGGGTTTTGCGGGATTTGCCTTTGTAGTAGGGGGCGACGCCTTTGCAAGAGTGGATGGAGCCTTTACAGGAGGTGACGGCGTCTTTGGGGGAACCAGCAAAACCATGCCGGGTATGATTTTTGTAGATTTTTTTAATTTATTGGCCTGGATAATGTTTTTTGGGCTCGTTTGATACAGTTTGGCCAAAGATGCCAGCGTTTCTCCGCGCTTGACTTTATGGGAAACCGCCTTTTCCTGTTCAACGGCATCCGATGGCGGGCCATTGGTTTCCGGAATATCGTCCAGTTGGGATAACAGCATGTCCGATGAACCCTGTGGAATTTTAAACGGGTAATTATCGCCAGGGATGATGCCGTATCGCAGTTCAGGATTCAGCCGTTTAAGGGTGGATTCCAATATTCCGGTCGTATCGGCAATGCTCTTTAGATGAAGTTGACGGGAGACCGGAACGGTATCAAATGCCAGCGGTGATTCCGGATGGATATCCGTCAGGCCGTACTGCTTCGGATTTTGTATGATATGAAGGGTTGCCTGAAACCGGGGGACATAACGGGCGGTCTCGCGGGGCAGTTTTTCATAAAGATCCCAGAAATTATCTAGGTAATTGATGCTTTGTGTGTTAATGGTCCGAAGTACCCGGCCTTCCCCACAGTTATAGGCAGCCAGAACCGTTTCCCAATCGCCGAAAAGATGGTGAAGTTCCTTCAAATACAAAATAGCCGCTTTTGTGGATTTATAAGGATCCAGCCGTTCATCCACGTATTTGTCGCGGGAAAGACCGAATCGATACCCTGTTGAGGGAATAAATTGCCATAATCCCAAGGCCCTGGCCGGCGACAACGCCTTGACGTTATAGCCGCTTTCTATCAGCGGCAGCCACGCTAGTTCAAGCGGAAGGCCTTCCTTGGCCAGTTCAGCCTCGATGTATTTCCGATAACGCCCAGAGCGCTGATAGGCGTTAATAAAAAAATCTTTTTCGCATCCCGTGGTCAGGGACTCGATTTCCGCCTTCACATAATCGTTCATGACCATGGGGATGGCATTAAGGCTACCTTTTGCAACGACATTTCGTGAACCGTATATATCCTGAATTCGGCGGGTAATCAGGAACCGAAGGTCTTCTTTCTGCTGGATGAGCCGGGGCCGATTAAATGTGTCCACCTTGATAATCAGGGCATAAGCCTGATCCAGCGCCGAAATGGCATTTTCAAGCTGGCCTTTCAGCCAGTAATTCTGAGCCAGCTCACAGAAGTCCAGGGCTTCATCCAAAATGTTCTGGTTTTTGATTCCAAAATTGATACGATCACCAAGTTTATCGTCGTTTTCAGCAGCATCAACATCGGCCATGTCATCCAGTTCAGCGTCTTCGGATATGCGATAAGAGGCGGGCGAACGGTGGCCAGAAGCCCCGTCTTTTCCGGAATCACATGCGATTTTGGTTGAATCAGGGCCTGATGCTCCCGGCTGTGCCGATGAGAGCCCCTGATGCGCGCAGCCGTTCAGCCAAAACGAGACAATCCCGATAAAGAGCATTGTAACATAACTATATGTTTTCAAATGTTGTTCCTCATGTAATATTCATGTTGATAAATCAGCGCCTAATACGTATGGTTAAGCTGAATTTAAGAAAAAACCACCAAATCGCTTATTACTATCGAATTACAAAATCCTTTGACCTGTGTCAAGATTTATCCTCCGGAGGAGACTGGAAACAATAAGGAATGTATATGTGGAAGCCCGTCAGTCTGAGAACCCGTGTCTACGCCATATTGTTCACGCTCGTTGTCATTACATTCACGGGCAGTATGATTACGGTGTGGTATACATTCCGGATGGAAGAGATTTTGGTATCCATTACTGAAAAGCATCTACAGACTTTCCAGACGGCTGAATCCCTGGAAACCGCTCTTGTAAACCAAAAAGGATTCGTATCCTATTTTTTTCTGGACGGCGATCCGGAATGGCTTCGGCAGCTTGGGGAATACCGGCAGATATTCAAGGAAAAACTGAACGCTGCCAGACATCTGGCGGACACCGGCATTCAACTGGAGGTAATTGACCGGATTGACCATGAATACAGCGCCTATGTATCCGCCAAAGACCGCGTCATTGCGTATTATAAGGACGGCGACAAAGAAAACGGTTTTAAACTGCATAAAGAAGTTCGTTATCTGTTTTTTACCATTCTGGATTTATGTGAACAGTATAAAGAAATGCAGATTGATCGAATCCATAAAGCCACGGAAGACGGCCATGCGCAGGCCGGAAAAATGAGATATATGTCCGTATTGGTGTCGATATTTGTCGTAATAATGGCTATCACATTGATATTCTTTTTTATTCAACATATTCTGGAGCCGCTTCGCAAGCTTGCTGGGGAGGCCAGTCGCATGGGGCCAACTGCGGCGCCTCAGAATGAAATCAAATCTCTCAGCCATAGTGTCCGCGATCTGATCGAAGATGTGGATCAGACCCACACCGAACTTCAGAAAAGCCGCGAAACCCTGCTTCAGGCGGAAAAAATGGCGCTGGTCGGCAAGTTGGCCGCCGGCATGGCCCACAGCATTCGAAATCCATTCACCTCTGTAAAAATGCGCATGTTTTCTCTGGGAAGAACCCTGAAACTGACAGAAACGCAAAAAGACGATCTGGATGTGATTTCTCAGGAAATCCGACATATTGACACGATTGTTCAGAATTTTTTGGAATTTTCCCGACCACCTAAGCTTAAAATGCAGCAGGTGAGTCCTTCGGTAATCGTTGACCTGGTCATTCAGCTTCTGGAGCATCGCCTGATTTCTTATGAAGTCCGCATCGAAGTCATTCGAAAACGCCCGTTGCCGTCGATTCCGGCAGACCCGGAACAGCTTAAAGAAGTTCTGGTCAATCTTGTGGTCAATGCCTGTGAAGCCATGAAAAAAGGGGGACAGATCGTCATTTCTGAGGAAGAAACCATTGAAAGGCCAACCGGGAGAATGGTAGTGATTCGCGTCAGTGACAATGGGCCAGGAATCCCTGGGCCTTTGGTAGACAAAGTCCTTCAGCCTTTTTTTACGACAAAAGAGGAAGGTACGGGACTTGGCCTCAGTATCGCGTCCCGAATTATCGAAGAACATGGCGGCAGACTGAATCTGACATCCACTGAAGGAATGGGTACTACATTTACGATCACGCTTCCGGTGGGGAACTGAACCATGAGTAGAATACTGATTATTGACGATGACGACCAGTTGCGGAAAAGTTTTCATAAGCTGTTGCTTCAGGAAGACTATAGCATTGACAGCGCCGCCTCTGGTGAGGCTGGCATTGCGATGATCCGTCAACGCCCGCCGGATCTGGTTATCCTGGATATGCGGCTTCCGGGAATGAATGGATTTGAAACCTTCAAGGTGATACATGAGTTTGAGCCGAAACTGCCGGTAATCATCATGACAGCCTACGGGACCACGGAAACCGCAATCGAAGCCACCAAGATGGGCGCTTTTGATTATATCCTGAAGCCGTTTGACATACCGGACATGCTTACCGTCATTGGCCAGGCCATCGAAGCCGGACGATTCATGCGATCTCCCATTGACATGAACGGTGCGCCGGACAAGGCAAACCGGGATGCCATTATCGGCCGAAGTGCTCCCATGCAGGAAGTATACAAAGCCATCGGACGTGTTGCACCGACAGATGCGACGGCTTTGATCCGGGGAGAATCCGGAACCGGCAAGGAACTGGTGGCAAGGGCAGTTTATCAGCACAGCCTGCGGGCAAACAAGCCTTTCCTGGTGATCAACTGTGTGGCCATTCCCGACAGCCTGCTGGAAAGCGAATTGTTTGGTTATGAAAAAGGGGCCTTTACCGGCGCCAATCATCGCCGGGTCGGCAAACTGGAGCAGGCGAACGGCGGAACCGTTTTTCTGGATGAAATCGGCGACATGCCGTTCAGCCTTCAATCCAAAATGCTGCGCCTGTTGCAGGAAAGAAGTATTGAACGGCTCGGGGGCCGCGAGACCATTCCGGTGGATGTTCGCATCATCGCCGCCACTAATCGGAACCTGGAAACCGCCATCGAAGCCGGCCGGTTTCGGGAAGATCTCTATTACCGGCTGAAGGTTGTCACCATCTGGCTTCCCCCTTTAAAAGATCGCTCCGGCGATATCCCTCTGCTTTCCGAATATTTTCTCTCGAGATTTTTCAAAGAACTGGGTATGGACTGTCCGGGAATTACACAGGAAGCAGAGCTGCTTCTTGCCGGCTATCCCTGGCCAGGAAATGTCAGGGAACTGGCCAACACCATCCAGAAAACCGTGATCTTCAACCGGGGGACACCGCTCAGCGCCGATGATATTTCTCACGCCATCAGCGAGAAATCTCCGGCAACTGAGGAAAGCGACGAAAAACACGATCTACTGCTCCGGCGCGTCCTTCATCACGCCTTGATGACCAGTACCGGCGAAAATATTTTTGACACCATTATGGATCAGGTTGCCAGTATTTTTATCAGCGAAGCCCTGAATCTCAGCGGTGGCAATCGTTCCCGTGCAGCCAAACTTCTGGGGCTTTCCAGGCCAACCCTGCATTCAAAAATCGAAAAATACGGGCTGAAATTTGAGACCTCGGTAAAAGATGGGGTCAAGGAATCCTGAATATCCGTGCGTTTTTGTTTTTTTCAAAGCCGTGGAGATTCCGGCATTCGCATGATAAATATTGTTCCTTTCCCCAGAGTGGATTTTACCAGAATGTCTCCGTGATGTTTTTCAATAATTTTTTTGGTGGTCATCAGACCAATGCCGGTGCCTTTGCTGCCCTTGGTGCTGAAAAAACTCTGAAAGAGTTTTCGGCAGGTGTCTTCATCCATTCCGCACCCGTTATCTTCTACCTGATACTCAACCCCCAATCCGGCGGTCTTAAGGGTGCGAAGGGTGACTGTTCCGGGGCTGTCAGACGGAGATTTTTCCGTGCAGGCATCAATGGCGTTTGCAACCAGATTGTTCAGACACTGGTGAATGGCGTCCGGATCCAGACAAATGGATTGAAGCGCGGTTGAAAAAACGGCTTCGAGCCGAACACCAGATGCTTCAGCCAGAGGCGTCATTAAATCGATAATCTCCCTTGCCGGTTGATTGGGGTCGCAAATCCGGCAATGGATTTCAGAAGATTTTCCATAATTGAGCAGATCCATCGAGAGATTGGCGATTTTTTCAACATTTCCCTTGATCATTGTCCATCCCTGGTAAAGATACTGATCGTTATGAAGCTCGATCCCTTTTTCCAGGACAAAGGCCCCTCCTTTAAGCCCACCGGCAATATTCTTTATTGAATGTGAAATCCCGGCAATAGCCTCGCCAACGGCTGCCAGTCTTTCGGCTTCTATCAGCTTCTGAGTTTTTTCCCGAACCAGAAGCTCCAGATTTTCGGTATAGTCTCTAATCTGTTTTCGAATTGCGATACGGTCCCGAGCCCGTTTCAGAGCAACCTCAAGGGCTTCGTCACTGATGGGTTTGGTCACAAAATCAGTGGCGTCGTATTTCAGGCTTCTGACAGCCAGATCCATGTCCCCATGTCCGGTCATCATGATCACTTCGACATCCGGGTTTTCACGCTTTACCGCCTGAAGCAGTTCGATGCCGCCCATGCCCGGCATTTTGATATCTGTCAGAACGATGGCAGGGTGGGTGCTGCGAAACAATTCAAGTGCCTGTTCACCGGTTTCCGCGGGATGAACGATATATCCCATATCCGAGAGGGCAATGCCCAGAACAATGCGAATTCCCGCCTCATCATCTACAAGCATAACGGTGCGATTCATTTTGCTTGCCTCATTATGAGCAAAAAGCCGTAGAACGGGTTAGAATCGACAATTGGATCACGATTATAGGTTCGGTGCCCAGGGAAAGGAAAGGACAAAGGTTGATCCCCCGTCTTCATTTTTAACTGCACGAATATCTCCCTGGCATTCCTTGATAAAGCTGTAGCTGATGGAAAGACCCAGGCCCGTTCCTTTTCCCACTTTTTTTGTGGTAAAGAACGGCTCGAAAATTTTGTCAAGCTTGTCTGGAGGAATTCCGATGCCGGTATCGCTGACAGTTATCGTAACATGCTTGTCATCGGCAGTGGTTTTCAGGGTGATTTGCCCCATGTCTTTGGTGAACTGGAGCGAATCGCATTTTTCTTCAATGGCATCCCGGGCATTCAAGAGAAGGTTGATAAATACCTGTTCCAAACGACCGGGATCTGCCAGAATCGGCGGAATGTCCTCATGGAGATCCCACGCCACGACAATCCCCCTGACCTTGAGCTGCTGGCTGAATATTTCAAATGCTCTTCTCAGAATGTCATTTACCTGAACTTTTTCCAGGGTCATTTCGGACTTTCGGCCAAACAGCCGCATGTGGTTGATGATTCTCGTGGCCCGATCCACATGACTGTCAATTTCCTGAGACAATGTATAGAGGATTTCTTCCTTGATGGGTTCTTTGCGATTAATTTTTTTCATAAAAAAACTGCTGGCGGTTTTGATGACCGAAAGCGGTTGATTCAGCTCATGCGCCACGCCCGTTGCCATCTCTCCCAACGTTGCCATTTTACTGGCCTGAATGATTTGTTGTTCTGCCTCAAGCCGCTTGGTATCATCACCGGTGGTCAGCAGCAGAACCTTTTTCCCGCGATATTCCGAAGGAGAAATCCGAATATTTACAAAAAGGGTTTTGCCCGTTTTATTGATCTGTTTGACGCGGTTTAAGACAGATGATGTCTGAAGCTTGAATGCATAATACTCTCTATCATCTTCAGAAAACAATTCCAGAAACGATTTAGATATGATTTCTTTTTTGGCATATCCATACACGGAATAGACGCTTTGGTTGCAGTCAAGAATCACCAGGGTATTCATATCCAAAACAAATACGGGATTGGGAATATTGTTAAAGACGGCATAATACTGTTTTTCAGATTCTGCCAGTTTTTCCTCCAGTTGCTTACTTCGGGAGATATCAATGCTCATTTCCATTGCGGCGATAATATTCCCGTCATCATCTCGGATGGGTGATGTCCGGACAATCCAGTATGTGCGGGTGCCATCCTTGTTTACCCCTGTTTCTTCACTGTAATGAGAAATACCGTCTTCAAACGTCTTTTCCACCGGACATATCTTGCATTTTTCGAGGCGCCCCTTATAGGCCGAAAAACAATAATCTCCGGGTTTGGGATCAAAGCGCTCTGAAAATTCACGATTGTACCGTACCAGCCTGTAGTCCCTGTTCTGAACCGAAATGATACATGGGACCTGTTCAAACAGGTTCTGATACTCATTTCGCTGTTTGCTCAATTCGCTTCTTTTTTCGCTGATTTTTTTTCCCATTTTCTGAAACGCAGTTGCCAGCTGACCCAACTCGTCCTTGGATCTGATATCAATTCTGGCCTGATATTGTCCATTGGCAATCATCCGCGTTCCATCAATAAGCTTTCGAATCGGCAGTTTAATGAATCTTACGATAAAAATAAATATGACTGCGGAGGTTACGGTAAAAATAAAACTGGCCAAAGCAATGACCCCTTCTTCGAAAAACATTATTTCATTATCGGTTTCCTTCATCGAAACAACCACATCTAGGGCACCCAGAATCATTTTGTCCTGGGGATGAACATGGCAGATATCGGTAGCGCAACTGGTTTCATTTCGAATGGGAGTAATTACGCCGATCTGGCGGTATCCCTTTGGATCGTTAAGAATTCGTATCCGTTCAGGCAGATCGAGATCAACCAGCGGCGGTTCTGTTTTATGGCAGATAAAGCAAGCTTCGGCCTTGATATTGGTTTTTTCCCCAACCTCATCCGATGAATTTGAAAATTTGATTTCTCCTTCCTTATTAAAAATGCGGATATGCTCAATCGTTTTCTGCTTACCCATGTTCTGGATGCTCTGGTTGATGTTATCCCTGGCGTTCAGCATCATGGCATAGTGGGTTCCCAGCTTGATGGTTTCACTCAGCCGGTCTGTCCATACCACAATGTCTTTTACCGCCTTATCCTTCTGGTACTTGATATTAAAAAACGCCCATGTTGAAAAACTGACGAGCAGGGTCAAGCCCATCATGAAAATCAACCGATAAGACAGGCTTTGACGAAAATTTTTGAAATGCTCCAGCATGGTTTTTCACCTGTTGTAACGAGTTGAAGTATATTGTTATGTGATAAACATATCTCATTCATTCTGTAAATGCTTTTTTCAATGTTTCGTTAGGCGCCACGACCCAACATGATTCAAGGCAAGGCGCAGAAAGGAACAGCCGTCTGGCGATGCACTTTCACTCAAACCGCCTTGACATTCTTAAAAATGGAGCATAAATTGTTCACACATATTTTTTCTGTCATTGATGCATGAGATATGATTTTTTATTATGAATAATTGGAGCGTTAACTTATGAAATTAATTGGTTATGTCAAGTGGTTTTTGATTATATGCCTTGTGGCCCTTCCCCTTACATCCGGCGCTGAGGACAAGGCGGAGGAGACTCTTTCATATGCCGTGCCGGAAACGCAGTTTACCTTTCAACCGGTTGTAGAAGGCACGGAAGTTGTCCATGATTTTGTCATCCTGAATAAAGGAACCGATGTGTTGTCCGTTCTCAACGTCAAAACCGGCTGAGGATGCACGGCCGTCTCGTACACGAGACAGATCCCCGCCGGCGGCGAGGGAAAGATTACCATCAAAGTGGATACCAATGGATATGGCGGAACCTTACTGAAAAAAAGCGTCATGGTGGAGACCAGTGCTGCAAAACAGCCCAATGTGTCGATTGAGATCGCCGGTAACGTTGAGAAATTTGCAAACATCACGCCAAACAAACTGATTCTGCGCGGAAACGCGGGCGAACCCATCACTGGAACTGTAACCGTTTCACCTGACCCCAAGTATCCATTTAAGGTTTTAGAAACCAAGCCGAAGAATGGCACCGATATTCAGGCTAAAACCGAAGAAAAACAGGAAAACAACGCAACTACCTACGTTGTCACGGTCGAGAACCTAAAAAAAGATCCCGGACGCTATTACGATGTCATTACGCTAAAGACCAACAGCCCGGTCAAGCCGGAAATTCAGCTCAGCGTTTATGGACAGATCCTTGAAGCCGTCAAGAAAACTGAGTAACAGGCAATAATGAAACGCATCCGGGTGGTTGCCTTTGACTGCGACGGGGTTATGTTCGACACCGAAACCGTCAACAAATCGTATTATAACCAGATTCTGCAGCATGTGAACAAATCCGCTCTGACGCCCGATCAGTTTGCTTTTGTTCACATGCATACCACAGATGAGGCCATTTCCCATCTTTTTCCGGATAAAGCCGAAGCCGACGCCGCCAATGCCTATCGTAAGCAAATGTCTTATCTTCCGTTTCTAGAAAAAATGGAAATCGAGCCATATCTTAAACCCCTGCTTCACAGGCTACGGCCCGCATACCCAACGGCGATTGCAACCAACCGGACCAACACTATTCAAGCGGTTCTGGAGGCTCACGGCTTGGTTGATCTCTTTGACTTCGTGGTCAGCGCCTGGGATGTTGACCATCCCAAACCCCATCCAGACCCCTTGAACAAAATCCTGCGGCATTTCGATATTGAACCGGATCAACTGCTCTATGTCGGCGATTCCGAACTGGATCAGATCGCTGCGGAAGCAGCCGGTGCCATCCTGGTTGCGTATAAAAACCCTTCTCTGCGATCCGATTTCCACATTACCAGCCTCAAGGAGATGGAACAGATCCTTGGTCTGTAAGAAAGGGTTTCATGCGCGCTGTTATTATCGCCAATGGGATTATCGGTGGCTTACGCCCCGTCATTTTTCCCGAAGATATCGTCATTGCCGTTGATGGAGGCTTGCGCCACTGCCTGGAACTGAAACTGCGCCCCCATACCCTTATCGGGGATATGGACTCTTTGTCCCCTGAAGAAATCGATGCGGTCACCCGGTCCGGAATCCCGATTTCCCGTTACCCGGCGCGCAAAGACTATACCGATATGGAGCTTGCCCTGCATGCTGCCAGAAGACTGGGCGCTGACGACATCGTGTTACTGGGCGCCTTGGGCGCCAGATGGGATATGTCCATCGCCAATATCATGCTTCTGGCCGCGCCGGAACTTGCCGGGCTCCGGGTCCGAATTCTGGACGGCATGCAGGAAATCTCTCTGGTTCAGGGAGGGGAAATGCGGCGATTTGAAGGCAATGCCGGCGACCTGCTTTCCCTGATTCCTTTGAAAACGGACGCCAAAAATGTCTGCGTTACCGGCTTGGAGTATCCGCTGAGCGGAGAAACCCTTCATTTCAGCGCCACACGGGGGATCAGCAACGTATTTCGCGATCAGACGGCAACCGTGTTCCTGAAAGATGGGCTTTTGCTCTGTGTGGTTCAGCATTTTGCCGAAGGTCCCCGTCCTTAACCGCCCACAGCCACCATTTCGGGGATATTGCGGCCTAAATCATCCCCGAAAGTTTAAGCCAAAGAGAGAATGTAATTGCCGAAAGCAAGGTGCTTACCGAAACCGTGGCCGCAGCAAAGTCCATATCCCCATCAATTTCATGGGCCATCACCACGGTGATGGTCGCTGTCGGAGTGGCCAGAAGAAGCAACCCCGGCAGATAGTCCTGGGCGGAAAGCCCCAGAAACCGGAAACCTATAAACCCCAGGCCCGGAAGGACAATCAGCTTTACGATGCTTGCAGACAGTACCGATCCGATTCGAAGCCGAACCATGTCAAATGACAATGATGCCCCGATGATCAGCAAAGCCAAGGGAAGCGCCAGCCCGCCGATAATTTCTATCGTCTGATCCATAACCTTTGGAATGGGAATCCCCAAAAGAGACACCAGAATCCCGGCTACGGAGGCCAGAATAATGGGATTGCCCAGTATTTTTATAAAGACAAGGCTCGCCTTTCCCTTGATTGCTGCATTATCCGAGTAATATTGCAGGATGAATATGGCCAGAAGATTCTGAAGAATCATTACGAATCCAGCAATAATGCTGGTTCGGGCCAGACCCTCGTTTCCCAGAGCATAAAAGGCAATGGCCAGCGCAATGTATCCGATATTGCCATGAAATGTACTTTGAACGAATGTTCCCCGCTGCCCCGTCCGCACCACACGAACAAAACCGGCCGCAAACCAGGCCAGACCGAACACGACCAGAACGGCCATCATCGAGGTCAGAACCACACGGATGTCAAACTGGGTGGTGAGGGTGGCCCTGGCAATGGAGCGAAAGATCATGGCCGGAATTGCCAGATAATAGACCAGCCGGTTACTGGGGCCTAAAAACTCTTGAGGAATGAACCCCCTTTGATGAAATGCCCAGCCCAGTAGAATGACAAAAAAAATGGGAAGGATCGTGGAAAGAATCTTCATGGCCGTCTGATGATGAGAAATTTAATTGCCGCGCTCAGTATAAATTGACTTTTTTTCAGGTTAATCATAAAAATACTACAACATAATTTCAGCTTAATATCAACAATGCAGATATTGGACTTTAACGAAGCCACCCCATCGAATTGGAGCAACGCATGAAAATATTTCATCGTGTGGATCAAACCATCGGTTTAACGCCTCTTGTCCGCCTCAACCGCATCTGCAAGGGTATTGACGCGGAAATTATCGCAAAGCTGGAATTTTTCAATCCGCTTGGCAGCGTCAAAGACCGTATCGCCGCCGGCATGATCGAAGCTGCTGAAAAAGAAGGGCTGATTCAGCCGGATACGCGCATTGTGGAGCCGACCAGTGGCAATACCGGCATAGCCCTGGCCTTTATCTGCGCGGCAAAGGGATACCGCCTTTCTCTGACCATGCCGGAGACCATGAGCATCGAGCGCAGAAAGCTCCTGAAACATCTGGGGGCAGAGCTGATCCTGACGCCGGGGGCAAAAGGCATGAAAGGCGCGATTGAAACCGCTCTGGACATTGCTGCGACCGACAGTCATGCCTATATGCCCAATCAGTTTGAAAATCCGGCCAATCCCAAAGCCCATCGTGAAACAACAGGCCCTGAGATCTGGAACGATACGGACGGAAAGGCTGACATCCTGGTAGCCGGCGTGGGAACCGGCGGCACCCTTACCGGCATTTCCCAGTTCATCAAACCCCGAAATCCTTTTTTTAGGTCCATCGCCGTTGAACCCGCGGACTCTCCGGTGCTGGCCGGAGGAAAGCCGGGGCCGCATAAAATTCAGGGAATCGGCGCGGGATTCATTCCCGGAGTGCTGGACCGATCGCTCATAGACGAGGTGATTCCTGTAACCAACGACCAGGCATTTGAAACAGCCCGTAATCTTGCACGGCTGGAAGGAATCCTTTGCGGTATCTCGTCCGGTGCCGCTGTCTGGGCAGCCATGGAAGTGGCCAAACGTAAAGAGTCTGAAGGCAAAAGGGTTGTTGTCATTCTCGCCAGCACCGGCGAACGGTATATCAGCACCGAATTGTTTCAGCCTTGATCGGGAGAGCCAATATGGGTACGAATAATGCTGTTTTCCTGGAAGTCATCGAATGGTTCGACGAAACCGGCAGGGAACTGGTCCACCGCATTCCGGAAACCGGTTCCGGTGAAATCAAGTTCGGCGCGCAGCTGACGGTTCGGGAAAGCCAGGCTGCGGTTTTTTTCTACCAGGGCAAGGCTGTTGCTGCCTTTGGACCGGGCCGCCATACCTTGAAAACCCTGAATATCCCGATACTGACCAAAATCCTCAGCACGCCATGGGGAACAACCAGTCCCCTTCGGGCCGAGGTGTATTTTGTCAATCTGAAAACGTTCACCAATCTCAAATGGGGAACCCGTGATCCCGTGGCTTTTAAGGATTCTCAGCTCGGACTCATTCGGCTGCGGGCCTTTGGGGTTTTTAACCTGCACGTCATCAAGCCCGGCCTTTTCATCAATTCCCTGGTCGGTACCCAGGGAATTCTTGGCACGGAAGAAATCGAAGACTATCTCAATCAGGTGATTGTATCCCGCCTGAACGATTATCTCGGTGAAACCCTGGATACCCTGTTGAATCTTCCCGCCAGATATGACGAGATGTCTGAAGCCCTGGCCGGGCGCCTTAAAAACGATTTTTCCCGTTTCGGCCTTTCGCTTAACCAGCTTTTCATCAACGCCATCACTCCCCCTCAGGAAGTCCAGCAGGCCATTGACGACAGAAGCCGGATGGGGGTCATACAGGATATGAATAAACTGATGCAGATGAAAACCGCCATGGCCATTGAAAAAGCCGCTGAAAACGAAAGTGCGACCGGTGCAGGTATGGGAACCGGGCTCGGATTCATGATCCCCGGCATGATGGCACCCTACATTGCAGGAGGAATGCAACTGATGCAACAAGGCGCTCCACCGGAGGTGATGGCTCACTGTCCAAAATGTCAGAACGCCGTGCCCATAGACGCCAGATTCTGTCCGCAATGCGGCCTTCCGTTGCATACCACGATCCCCTGCATTCAGTGCGGAAAGCCGCTCACTGCAGGAAGCAGATTCTGCCCGGAGTGCGGCCACTCAACGACCGAGAAAAAATAGCCGGAGCAATCCATCAACCTTCTTATCGACTATCAATGTCCTCAGTGCGGCGCACCGGCTGTGCTGAAAGAAACCGACAGACTCTTCACCTGTACATACTGCCGGGTCAAATCCTGTTTGCTTCCCAAAGGGGTTTTTCGATATGTGCTTCCGCATGTTGCCGTTCCCGGAAAGGGAGTCGTGTATTTTCCTTACTGGCGATACAGGGGAACACGGTTCTGCTGCATCGAAAACGAGATCCGGCATCAATTTGTAGATGTCACCCATCAGGCCGTTGAATCCCCGTATTTTCCGGCTTCCATGGGTTTAAGGGCGCAGGCCATGAAGCTGGCATTTGTTTCGCCACATACTCCGGGACGGTTTCTGTCGCCGGCTTTATCCATCCAGGACATTCTCATGCGCCAGGAAGTCCGTTTTAAAACGGCAATGGCCAGCCGGAAAGTGTATCACCAGTCTCATGTCGGCGAAGTCCTCAGCCTGATCTATTCCCCGTTTTATATTGGTACGCAGGTGGTTGACGCCATTTTGAACTGTCCGGTTTCAGGTCCGCTGCCAGAGTCTTTTATGAACACACTGCCGGAGTCCGACTTGCCAGACTGGCAAATGCAGTTCCTCTCCGCCCTGTGCCCTTCCTGCGGGTGGGATCTGTCCGGGGAGCGCAATGCCATTGTCCTTTCGTGCGCCAACTGCAATTCGGCCTGGCAGCCGGTCGGCAACAGCCTTAAACCGGTTCCCGTCGGCTTTCTTCCGGATGACAATGCGGATCTTTTCCTGCCGTTCTGGCGAATCAAAGCCGATGTTTCCGGCATTCCCCTGTCTTCCTATGCTGACCTGGTTCATCTGGCCAATCTGCCCCGGGTAATCCAGAAGGGATGGGACCAGGTGGAGTTTCGTTTCTGGTCTCTGGCGTTCAAGCTGAGTCCAAAAGTATTTTTGTCGCTTTCCATTCGAGTGAATTTGATGCAGCCTCTGGAGAAACTGAAATCCGGGAATCCGCCGGGGCCGCTTTATCCAACCACGCTATCGGTTGCCGAAGCCGTTGATACCCTGAAAACCAGCCTTGCAGGCATGATGAAACCGACTGAAACCGGGTTTGCAAAACTGCCGCAGATTCATATCAAGGCGCTTCGGTTTGTTCTGGTATATGTTCCCTTTCGGAGTGGACAACACGAATGGCTTCAGTCGTGCTACAGCATCGCCATCAATAAAAATCTGCTGTCCCTGACGGATCATTAAACAAACGAGGTGTGACATGATAGGAAAATTGCCCGGCCCAGACAATTCCGCAGCCGTATC